>JAGVSZ010000370.1 GCA_019137045.1 Betaproteobacteria bacterium | reverse complement strand
GTCGTAGATCGAGCCGGGACGCAGCCCGTCGCCGAGCGAGAAGGCGACGTCGTACGCCTTCATGATCGCGCAGATGTCCTCGAAGTGGGTGTAGAGGAAGCTCTCGCGGTGGTGCGCGAGGCACCACTTGGCGACGATCGAGCCGCCGCGCGAGACGATGCCGGTCATGCGCTGCGCGGTGAGCGGGATGAACGGCAGGCGCACGCCGGCGTGGATGGTGAAGTAGTCGACGCCCTGCTCGGCCTGCTCGACGAGCGTGTCGCGGAAGATCTCCCAGGTGAGCTCCTCCGCCTTGCCGTCCACCTTCTCGAGCGCCTGGTAGATCGGCACGGTGCCGATCGGCACCGGGCTGTTCCGGATGATCCACTCGCGCGTCTCGTGGATGTGCTTGCCGGTCGAGAGGTCCATCACCGTGTCGCCGCCCCAGCGGATCGACCAGGTCATCTTCTCGACCTCCTCGCCGATCGAGGAGGTGAGCGCGGAGTTGCCGATGTTGGCGTTGACCTTCACCAGGAAGTTGCGGCCGATGATCATCGGCTCGGTCTCCGGGTGGTTGACGTTCGCCGGGATGATCGCGCGGCCGCGCGCGACCTCGCTGCGCACGAACTCCGGCGTGATCTCGTCGGGCAGGGCGGCGCCGAACGACTCGCCGCGGTGCTGCCGCGCCATCATCGCGGCGAGCTTCGCGCCGCCGGGGCCGCTCGCGCGCAGCGACTCCAGGTACTCGCGCCGGCGCAGGCTCTCGCGGATCGCGACGAACTCCATCTCGGGCGTGACCATCCCGCGGCGCGCGTAGTGCAGCTGCGTGACGGCGCGCCCGGCGAGCGCGCGGCGCGGCTTGCGCTTGAGGTCGAAGCGCATCGACGCGAGCTGCGGATCGGCGAGGCGGCTGCGGCCGTACGCCGAGGTGGGGCCGTCCAGCACTTCGGTGTCGGCGCGCTCCTCGATCCAGGCGGCGCGCAGCGGCGCGAGACCCGCCCGGATGTCGATGCGCGCCGCCGGGTCGGTGTACGGGCCGGACGTGTCGTAGACGCAGAGCGGCGGGTTCGGCTCCGCGCCGAAAGACGCCGGCGTGTCGGACTGCGCGATCTCGCGCATCGGCACGCGCAGGTCGGGACGCGACCCCTGGACGTGCACCTTGCGCGAGCTCGGCAGCGGCTGGAGCGCCGCGTCGTCGACGCGGGCCTCGGTAGCGACGAATTTCTGGCGGGCGTTCATGCGTGGGTCTCCATGCGGGGCCAGAGGGCGTGGAAGTGGTGCAGCGGGCCGTGCCCGCCGCCGACCGCGAGCTCGTCCGCGCGGCCGATCGCCGCGAGCACGTAACTGCGCGCGTCGCGAACGGCGGCTTCGACCGTCGGTCGCTGCGGCAGGAGCGCCGCGATCGCCGACGACAGCGTGCACCCGGTCCCGTGCGTGTTGCGCGTGGGAATGCGCTGCGCGGGCAGCTCGACGTGCCGGCTGCCGTCGTACAGCACGTCGACGAGCGTGTCGCCCGCCCCGTGCCCGCCCTTGACGAGCACCCAGCGCGGGCCGAGCGCGCGCAGCGCCGCGGCGGCCGCGCGCAGCGCTGCCGGCGAGTCCTGGACGGGCCGACCGAGCAGGTCGCCGGCCTCCGGCAGGTTCGGGGTCAGGACGGTGGCGAGCGGCAGGAGCGCGCGCTTGAGCGCGTCGACCGCGTCCGCGCGCAGCAGGCGGTCTCCGCTCTTGGCGACCATCACCGGGTCGAGGACGACGAAGCGCGGACGGTACCGCGCGAGCGCCGCGGCCACGACGTCGATCAGCGCGGGCGCGGCGAGCATGCCGATCTTGACCGCGTCGATGCGGACGTCCTCGAACAGCGTGTCGAGCTGGCGCTGCAGGAACGCCGGCGGCACCTCGTGGATGCCGGTCACCGCCCGCGTGTTCTGGGCGGTGAGCGCGGCGATCGCGCCGCAGCCGTACGCGCCGAGCGCGGAGAAGGCCTTGAGGTCCGCGAGCACCCCCGCGCCACCCGAGGGGTCGACGCCGGCGATGCTGAGGACGTTGGGAATCGTGGACTTGCGCGACATTTTCCTACGCCGGAATTACCCGGATCAGGTTCGAAGGGACTTTCTCACCCGCCGCGCCGCGCGGCAGGACCCCCATGTCAGGCCCCGGACCATACTCTCAATCACGGCCGGCTTCAACGCGACGCGCGACGTGGGTAAGCGCCCGCGCACGCCGGGTCCAGCGCGTGCGGAACTCGGCGGGGGGCGCCGCCCGAGGCTGGCGTCGCCGCCCCGCCCGGTACAGAATCCGGTTCCTGGCGACCCCCAGGCGGCGACCGCACAAGAAAGCCTGCCCTTTGAGGCAAGTACGCACATGAAACCGAGCGACCCGCCCAAGCGCGTGGGCGTCGTCGTCCCCCCGGCGAACCCGACCGTCGAGCCGGAGATGCGCCGCTTGCTGCCGCCCGAGTGCGGCATGTACGCGACGCGGCTGCCGGTCCTGCCCGGCGACCTGCGCGCGCGCATGGACGGTTACGCCGCGCACTTCCCGGCCGCGGCAAAGAGCTTCGGGTCGCTCGCCCTCGACGCGCTGGTGGTCGCGGTGACCGGGCCGAGCTACGCGCTCGGCGAAGCGGGCGATCGCGCGCTCTGCGAGCGCCTCGCCCGGGACGCCGGCGCCCCGGTGGTGACCGCCAGCCTGGCGATGCTCGACACGCTGCGCACGCTGCAGGCCGGCGCGATCGCGCTGGTTTCCCCCTACCCGGCCTGGCTGACCGCGCGCGCGCGCGCCTACTTCGAGGGCGGCGGCGTACGCCTCACCCAGGTCGTCGCGATCGACGAAAAATCGTTCCGCGCCTACCACGTCGCGACGCGGGAAGTGGTCGCCAGCCTCAGGCGGGTGGACCCGAAGGGCGCCGACGCGATCCTGGTGACCGGCACCGGCATGCGCTCGCTCGACGCGATCGCCACCGTTGCGGCCGACTTCGAGATCCCGCTCCTCTCCGCCAACCTGTGCAGCGCGTGGCGCGTGCTCGAGGTGCTCGGCGGGCGTCCGGGCGCCGACCTCGCGCGCGCCGCCCCCTCGCTCGCGGCGCGGCTGCCGGGCTGAGCCGTCGCGCGGGGCGGGCGATCCCACGGAGCTGCCGATGACCCAGCCGCTCGATCTCCTGGTCCGGAACGTGCGCGTCGTGCGCCCCCACCGCAGCGCGGTGGATCTGCTCGACGTCGGCATCAAGGACGGCCGGTTCGCGCGGCTCGCGCCCGACATCTGCCCGGACGAGGCGGCCGAGGTGATGGACGGGAAGAACCGGCTCGCCTTCCCCGGCCTCGTGGACGCGCACATGCACGTGGGCATCTACCGGCCGATGGCCGACGACGCCGTGAGCGAGAGCAAGGCGGCGGCGATGGGCGGGGTGACGGCGAGCCTCACCTATACGCGCACCGGCCAGTACTACCTGAACCGCGGCGGCCCGTACCGCGAGTTCATGCCCGAGCTGCTGCGGCTCGCGCAGGGGAACTACTGGGTGGACTACGGCTTCCACGTCGCGCCGATCGAGGCGGGGCACGTCGACGAGATGGACGCGCTGCTCACCGACTGGGGCGTGCCGTCGTTCAAGATCTTCATGTTCTACGGCGGCTACGGGCTGCACGGCAAGTCCGACAGCCAGAACCGCTTCCTGATGATCGGGCCGGAGGAGCGCTACGACATCGCGCACTTCGAGTTCATCATGCGCGCGGCGCGCCGCATGATGGAGCGGCATCCCGAGCACGCCGACCGCATCAGCGTGAGCCTGCACTGCGAGCTGGCCGACATCCTGAACGCGTACACGAAGATCGTCGAGCGGGAAGGCCGGCTCGACGGCCTGCGCGCGTACAGCGCGGCGCGCCCGCCGCACTCCGAGGGGCTGGCGATCTGGATCGCGTCCTACCTCGCCTACGAGACGAACTGCGTCAACATCAACCTGCTGCACCTGTCGTCGAAGAAGGCGATCGACGCCGCGCTGATGATGCAGGACACCTTCCCGCACATCAGCTTCAAGCGCGAGGTCACCGTCGGCCACCTGCTGCTCGACGCCGACTGCGCGTGCGGCGTTCTCGCCAAGGTGAACCCGCCGATCCGCCCGCGCGCGGACGTCGAGGCGCTGTGGGAGGCCGTGCTCGACCGCGACGTCGACTGGATCGTGAGCGACCACGCCTGCTGCGACGCCGAGCAGAAGTACAGCGCCAAGTTCCCGCGCAACATCTGGCTGGCGAAGTCGGGCTTCGGCGGTACCGAGTACCTGCTGTCGGGCGTGCTCTCCGAGGGGTCGAAGCGCGGCATGTCGTACAACCACATGGCCGAGCTCCTGTGCTGGAACCCCGCGCAGCGCTACGGGCTGGGGAGCAAGGGCGACATCGCCCCCGGCTACGACGCCGACCTCGTGCTGGTCGACCCGCAGGAGTCGTTCGTGGTGCGCGCCGCGGAGTCGGCGTCGAGGCAGGGCTACACGCCCTTCGAGGGCATGGAGCTGTCGGGGCGCGTGAAGACGACGATCCTCCGCGGGCAGGTGATCTACGACGGGGCGAACGTCGTCGGCCCGGCGCGCGGCCAGTACCTGCGGCGACCGACGAAGGCGGCCTGAGCCGATGCTGAGGTTCGGGATCGACCTCGGCGGCACCAAGACCGAGGGCGCGATCCTGGACGGCGACGGGCGCGAGCGCTTCCGCGAGCGCGTCCCGACCGATCCCTCCAGCTACGAGGCGGTGCTCGCGGGCGTCGCGCGCGTGTACCGGCGGATGTGCGCGCACGCGGGCGACGCGCCGCACGCGCTGGGGATCGGCACGCCGGGCGCGGTGTCGCACCGCACCGGCCTGCTCAAGAACTCCAACACGACCTGCCTGAACGGGAGGCCCCTCGGGCGCGACCTGCGCGCGCGGCTGGGGCGCGATCTCGCGCTCTTGAACGACGCAAACTGCTTCGCGCTCGCCGAGGCGCTGCTCGGCGCCGGGCGTGGCAGCCGCGTCGTGTTCGGCGTGATCCTGGGGACCGGGTGCGGCGGCGGCCTCGTCATCGACGGCCGAGTCCACCTCGGGCGCCAGTCGATCGCCGGTGAGTGGGGGCACACTTCCGTCGATCCGAACGGGCCCGAGTGCTACTGCGGCAGCCGCGGTTGCGTCGAGACCTACATCAGCGGCTCGGGCCTGGAGCGCCGGCACGCCGATGCGACCGGCCGGCCGCTCGCCGCGGACGCGATCGTGCGCGGGTGGCGGGCGCGTGACGCCGGCTGCGCCCGGTCGATGGACGCGTTCTTCGCGCGCTTCGGCCGCGCGGTCGCGAACCTGATCGCCGTCGTCGACCCCGACGTAATCGTCCTCGGCGGCGGGCTCTCCAACATCGACGAGCTGTACACCCGCGGCGTGGACGAGGTTGCGCGCCGCGTGTTCAGCGATTCGCTCGATACGCCGATCCTCCGGAACGTGCTCGGCGACTCGGCGGGCGTGATCGGCGCGGCGCTCGCAGGGGTCTGAGGCCAGCGGTTGCCGCGGCCGAGGGGCCCAGGGCGCCGTTTGGAGCCGCCCCGTCCGTCCGCGTCCCGGACCCCGGTCCGCCGCGTCCCGACGTGAGGCCGTTCATGGGCCCGGCCGGCCGGATGTGGGAGGATGCGGCCCGGCTCGGCGCAGGCCCATCCCGGGAGGGGGCCATTCGCGCCTCTCCGAGACCTATGTCGCATTCCCGCAACAACCCTTTGCCCAACATGAATTTCCGTGCTTAAATCGCAACTTAGGGGGAGTTTCTCCAGAAGCTTATGAATATCGAGCAAGCTCGATTCAACATGGTTCAGCAGCAGATCCGGCCGTGGGACGTGCTGGACCAGGAAGTGCTGGACCTGCTCTACGTCGTCCGGCGGGAGGAGTTCGTGCCGCCGGCGTATCGCGAGATCGCGTTTTCCGACCTGGAGATCCCGATCGGCGAGGGCGAGAAGATGATGGCGCCCAAGGTCGAGGCGCGCGTCCTGCAGGAGCTCGCGGTGAAGCCGAGCGACCGCGTGCTCGAGGTCGGCACCGGGAGCGGCTACCTGACCGCGCTGCTCGCGCACCGCGCGGCGCACGTCCAAAGCGTCGAGATCAATGCGGCGCTGAAGGCGTTCGGCGAGGGGAACCTGCGCCGCGCCGGCGTGCGCAACGTCAGCGTGGAGCTCGGCGACGCCGCGCGCGGCTGGCCGAAGCACGCGCCCTTCGACGTGATCGTCCTGACCGGCTCGACGCCGGTGCTGCCGGAAGCGCTGTTCGCCCAGCTCAAGCCGCGCGGGCGACTCTTCGCGGTGGTCGGCGAGCTCCCGGTGATGAGCGCGCGCCTGGTGACCTGCGTCGCCGAGGGGTCGTACCGCGCGCAGGACCTGTTCGAGACCGTGCTCGCGCCGCTCCGCAACGCGGAGAGCCGCGAGAAGTTCGTCTTCTAGCGCTCACCCCGTGCCCGCCACCCGCCGCCGATCGACGCCCAAAGAGGGGACCACCCCGATGACGCCCTTCCGCATCCGCCTCTCCGCCGTCCTCGTCGCGTGCGCTTTCGCGCAGGGCGCGGCGGGGGCCGACCTGCTCGACACCTACCGGCTCGCGAAGCAGAACGACGCGCAGTTCGCGTCCGCGCGCGCGAGCCTCGAGGCGGGCATCGAGAAGCTGCCGCAGGGGCGTGCGCTGCTGCTCCCGGTCATCAACGCCACGGCGAACACGACCTACAACGACGGCACGAACCGGACCCTCAACTTCTCCAACACGTTCAACTCCAACGGCTGGGGCGTCACGCTGACCCAGCCGCTCTTCCGCTGGCAGAACCTGGTCCAGTACCAGCAGTCGCAGTTCCAGGTGCTGCAGGCCGAGGCGCAGTTCAGCCAGGCGACCCAGGACCTGATCGTGCGCCTCGCGCAGGCCTACTTCGACGTGCTCGCCGCGCGCGACAACATCGAGTTCATCGTCGCCAACAAGGCGGCGATCCAGGAGCAGCTCGCGCAGGCGAAGCGCAATTTCGAGGTCGGCACCGCGACCATCACCGACACCAACGAGGCGCAGGCGCGCTACGACCTCGCGGTCGCACAGGAGATCTCGGGCCAGAACGCGCTGCTCGTGTCGCAGCGCAACCTGCAGCAGATCATCGGCCAGCCGCCGGACGCGCTCACGCCGCTGCGCACCGAGCTGTCGATGCAGCCGCCGCAGCCGGCGAGCCAGGACGAGTGGGCGAAGGGCGCCCGCGCCAACAACTTCACCGTGCGCGCGAACGAGGCGGTGCTCGAGATCGCCGATCGCGAGGTGGGCCGCCAGCGCGCGGGCCACTACCCGACGCTGGACGTGGTCGCCAGCACCCAGGAGAACACCAACGCGAGCCTCGCCACCGGCTTCAACACCCGGTCGGAAGTGCAGCAGAGCGCCATCGGCCTGCAGCTCAACGTGCCCATCTACGCCGGCGGGTCGGTGATGTCGCGCACCCGCGAGGCGGTCGCCCTCAAGGAGAAGGCGCGCCAGGACCTGGAGGCGAGCCGCCGCGCGGCCGAGTTCAACGCGCAGCAGGCCTACCTCAACGTGACCAACGGCCTCGCGCAGGTGCGGGCGCTCGAGCAGGCGCTCCTCTCGAGCGAGACCTCGCTGCAGTCGAACCGGGTCGGGTACGAGGTCGGGGTGCGGATCAACATCGACGTGCTGAACGCGCAGCAGCAGGTCTTCCAGACCAAGCGCGACCTCGCGCGCGCGCGCTACGACACGATCGTCAACGGCCTCAAGCTGAAGGCCGCCGCGGGCGCGCTCTCCGAGGCCGACGTGGAAGAGGTGAACCGCCTGCTCGGCGTCGACCCGCCCAAGCCGAAGGCGAGCGCGCCGCTCGCCCCGCTCGCGGCGAACGCCGGGGCCGAGCCCTCCGCACCGCTCGCCACCGCGCTCCCCGCGGCCGTGCAGGCGACCGCGCCGCGCACCGACGCGCAGCCGCTGCGGACTGCCGTTCCGGCCACCGA
>JAGVSZ010000378.1 GCA_019137045.1 Betaproteobacteria bacterium | reverse complement strand
GTGGTGCTCAGTGGCGGCAGCCTGGCCGGCAACGCCGCACTCCGCCGGACCGGGGACGAGACATGGGAGATCCAGGGCGACCCCACCGACGCCGCGTTCCTGGTCGCCGAGCGCAAGCTCGGCGTGGCCGAACGCCGCGCGCGGCGCTTCGACCGGATCGGCGAGATCCCCTTCACCTCCGAGCGCAAGATGGCGTCGACCATCGAGGTCGACCACGAGCACGACGACGCGGTCGTAGTGATCAGCAAGGGCGCGCCCGACGTCCTGCTCCGGCGCTGCACCCGCGTCCGCGAGGGGATCGAAGCGGTCGCACTGGACGACGCACGGCGCGCGCGGATCCTGGCCGACGTCGACGTGCTGTCCGATGCGGCGCTGCGCACCCTCGCGGTGGCCTACCGCCCGCTCGCGCCGGGCGAGGACGCGGCGCTGGGCGAAGCCCTCGAGCGGGACCTGATCTTCGCCGGCACCGTCGGCATGATCGACCCGCCGCGCCCGGAAGCGGCGGTGGCGATCCGCGAAGCCCATCGCGCCGGCATCCGGGTGGTGATGATCACCGGCGACCATCCGCGCACGGCGGCGCGCATCGGCGCCGATCTCGGCATCGTGGCGGCCGGCGAGCGCGCGCTCACCGGGCTCGAGCTCGACGCGCTGGACGAGGCGGCGTTCGCCGACGCGGTCCGGCGGACCTCCGTGTACGCGCGGGTCGCACCCCAGCACAAGCTGCGGATCGTCGACGCGCTGCAGGCCGACGGGCACATCGTGGCCATGACCGGCGACGGCGTGAACGACGCACCCGCCCTCAAGGCAGCGGACATCGGGGTGGCGATGGGCGTGACCGGGACCGAGGTCACCAAGCAGGCGGCCAAGATGGTCCTCGCCGACGACAACTTCGCCACGATCGTGGAGGCGGTCCGCGAGGGGCGCGGCATCTTCGACAACATCCGCAAGTTCCTGCGCTACCTGCTGTCGTCGAACATGGGGGAGGTGCTGACGGTGTTCCTCGGCGTGGTCCTCGCCGGCGTGATCACCGACTCCGCGCCCGCGCTGGCGATGGGCGTCGACCCGGAGACCGAGGACGTCATGGCCCGCAGGCCGCGCCGGCTGACCGACCGGGTGATCGACGCTCGCATGTGGGCAGGCGTGATCGAGGTGGGCGTCGTCATGGCGGCGGTGACGCTGCTGACGATCGACCTGTACCTGCCCGGCGGGCTGATCGATGGCGGCCGCAACCTCGACAACGCCCGCACGGCCGGCTTCACCGTGCTCGTCTTCGCCCAGCTCTTCAACTGCTTCAATGCCCGCTCGGAGCGCGCGAGCGCCTTCCAGCACCTGTTCACGAATCCATGGCTGTGGGGCGCGCTCGCTCTGTCGGTGGCGCTGCAGGTCGCGGTCGTCCACCTCGGGTTCCTCAACGTCGCCTTTGGCACCGTGCCGCTGGAGCCGGGTCAGTGGCTGGTGTGCGTCGGGATGGCGAGCGCCGTGCTGTGGTTCAGCGAACTGCGCAAGGCGCTGGTGCGTCGCGTCGGCGCGGGCTCGCCAGGCGCGAGATCGTTAGAGAGGGACTAGGGCGCGGGTTTCGCGCCGACGCGAGTACCCGCCGGCACTGGTGCCGCGCGCCCCTCCCGGGCCGACGCGGGGAGTTGATAAGCTCGGGCCTGCCTCGCCCAGAAGACGCCATGTCCGACGACACGCTGCTGATCGCTCTGCTCGCGCTGCCGTTCGCCGGCGCCGCCGGGGCGCTGTTCTTTCCGGCGAACGCGCGCAATGCCGAGGCCTGGCTGGCGGGCGCGATCGCGCTCGCCGCGCTGCTCGTCGCTGCGCAGTTCTATCCCGACGTCGCGCGCGCGGAAGTGCTCCGCAGCGAGTTCCGGTGGCTGCCCGAGCTCGGCCTGGGCTTCACGCTGCGGATGGACGGCTTCGCGTGGTTGTTCGCCGTCCTGGTCACCGGCATCGGCTTCCTGGTGGTCCTCTACGCGCGCTACTACATGTCGCCGCAGGATCCGGTGCCGCGCTTCTTCTCGTTCTTTCTCGCGTTCATGGGCGCGATGCTCGGCGTGGTGCTTGCCGGGAACCTGATCCAGCTCGTCTTCTTCTGGGAGCTGACGAGCCTGTTCTCGTTTCTGCTGATCGGCTACTGGCACCACAACGCCGCCGCGCGCGACGGCGCCCGGATGGCGCTCGTCGTCACGTCGGCGGGCGGCCTGTGCCTGTTCGCCGGCGCGCTGCTCGTCGGCCGCATCGCCGGCAGCTACGACCTCGACCGCGTGCTCGCCGCCGGCGATCTAATCCGCGCGCACGAACTCTATCTGCCGGCGCTCGTCCTCGTCCTGCTCGGCGCCCTCACCAAGAGCGCGCAGTTTCCGTTCCACTTCTGGCTGCCGCACGCGATGGCGGCGCCGACGCCGGTGTCGGCCTACCTGCATTCGGCCGCGATGGTGAAGCTGGGCGTGTTCCTGATGGCGCGCCTGTGGCCGGTGCTCGCGGGCACCGACGCCTGGATCTGGATCGTGGGCGTCGCCGGCCTGTGCTCGTTCGTGCTCGGCGCGTACGCGGCGATCTTCCAGCACGACCTGAAGGGGCTGCTCGCCTACTCCACCATCAGCCACCTCGGCCTGATCACGCTGCTGCTCGGCCTGAACAGCCCGCTCGCGGCGGTGGCGGCCATTTTCCACACGATGAATCACGCCACGTTCAAGGCGTCGCTCTTCATGGCCGCGGGCGTCATCGATCACGAGACCGGCACCCGCGACATCCGGCGCCTGAGCGGTCTCGCCCGCTTCATGCCGATCACCGCGACGCTCGCGATGGTCGCGGCCGCGGCCATGGCCGGCGTGCCGCTGCTCAATGGCTTTCTCTCCAAGGAGATGTTCTTCGCCCAGGCGCTCGCGGTGGAGGGCCCGTCCCAGTCCATGGATCGCGCGCTGCCCTACCTCGTCACGGTGGCGGCCGCGTTCAGCGTCGCCTATTCGCTGCGTTTCATTCGCGAGGTGTTCTTCGGCCCGGCGCCGGTGGATCTCCCGCGCGCGCCGCACGAGCCGCCGCGCTGGATGCGGTTTCCGATCGAGGCGCTGGTGCTGGCCTGCGTGGTGGTGGGACTCTTCCCGGCCGCGACCGTCGGTCCGCTGCTCGACCTCGCCGCTCGTGCGGCGCTCGGCCCGGCCACGCCCGAGTACAGCCTCGCGCTCTGGCACGGCTTCAACCTGCCGCTCGCGATGAGCGTCCTCGCGCTCGCCGGCGGCGTCGGCGTGTACCGGCTGCTGAAGACGCAGCTCGCGCGCGGGGTGGAACGCACCCCCTTCCTGCCGCCGATCGACGCTCGAGCGGTGTTCGATCGCGTGCTGGCCGCCGTGTCGCGGCGCTGGCCGCGCGCGCTCGAAGCGGCCGTCGGGACGAACCGGCTCCAGCCGCAGTTGCGATGGCTGGCGGTCCTCGCGGTCGTCGCCGCGCTGGGGCCGCTCTACCGCCATGGGCTCGCGTTCGGCGAGGGGGCTTCGCCCGACGTCGATCCGGCGCTCGCCATCGCGTGGGTGGTGGGCGCGGCGTGCGCGATCGGCGCCGCCTGGCAGGCCAAGTTCCACCGCCTGGTCGCGCTCGTGCTCGCCGGCGGCGCCGGACTCGTCACCTGCGTCACCTTCGTCTGGTTCTCCGCCCCCGATCTCGCCCTGACGCAGCTCCTGGTCGAGATCGTGACCACGGTGCTCATCCTGCTCGGGCTGCGCTGGCTCCCGCAGCGCATCCCGTTCGCCTGGACGTGGGCGGGCGCGCGGGCCGCGGCTCCCCGGCGGCTGCGCGACCTGGCGATCGCGGTCGCCGCGGGCGGCGGCCTGGCGACGCTCGCCTATGCGGTGATGACGCGCCCGCTGCCCGAAACCGTCTCGCGGTATTTCGTGACGCAAGCCTATCCCGCAGGGGGCGGGACGAACGTCGTCAACGTGATCCTGGTCGACTTCCGCGGCTTCGACACGCTGGGCGAGATCACGGTGCTCGGTGCCGTGGGGCTCGTCGTCTACGCGCTGCTGCGCCGCTTCCGTCCGGCGCGCGAGAGCCTCGACGCCCCGCCCCAGCAGCGCAAGCAGAGCGCGGCAACCGCCGCGGACGACGTGCTCGTGCCGGGCGTGATCATGCGCCTCATGTTCCCGGTGATCGGCGTGCTGGCGCTCTACCTGCTCCTTCGCGGCCACAACCTGCCCGGCGGCGGCTTCGTGGCCGGGCTCACGATGGCGGTCGCGCTGATCCTGCAGTACATGGCAGGCGGCACGCGCTGGGCGGAGGCGCGCCTCGACATCCAGCCGGTGCGGCTGATCGGCGCCGGGCTGCTGATCGCGGCCGCCACCGGCGCCGGCGCGTGGGTCGTCGCGCGCCCGTTCCTCGCCGCGCTGGCCGTCGACGTCGAGCTGCCGCTCGTCGGCAAGCTTCAGCTGCCGAGCGTGTTCGTGTTCGACGTGGGCGTGTTCGCGCTCGTGGTGGGCGCCACCGCGCTGGTGCTCGTCGCGCTCGCGCACCAGTCGGTCCGCAGCCACCGCGCGCCGCAACAGCCATGAACGAGCTCGTCGTCGCCCTGGCCATCGGCGTGCTGACCGGATCCGGCGTCTGGCTGCTGCTGCGCCCGCGCACCTTCCAGGTCGTGATCGGCCTCTCGCTGCTCTCCTACGCCGTCAACCTGTTCATCGTCGCAATGGGAAACCTGCGCGTGGACGCGGCGCCGATCGTGCAGGCCGGCGCGGGGGCCGACCCCGCGGCCTTCGCCGACCCGCTGCCGCAGGCCCTGGTCCTCACCGCCATCGTCATCAGCTTCGCGATGACCGCGCTGCTCCTCGTGGTGCTGCTGGTGGCGCGCGGCCTCGCCGGCACCGATCACGTCGACGGCCGGGAGCCCGAAGCGTGAGCTTCTGGCAGGCGCATCTCGTCGTCTTGCCGGTGGTGCTGCCCCTCGCCGCGGGCGCGCTGATGCTCCTCTTCGACGAGGGCCGCTACGCGCTCAAGGCCGCGATCAGCGTCGCGGCGACCCTCGCGCTCGTGGCCGCCGCGATCGCGCTCGCCCGGCTCGCCGACGCCGGCGCCGTCCACGTCTACCGCCTCGGCGACTGGCCCGCTCCGTTCGGCATCGTGCTCGTGGCCGACCGGCTGTCGGCCGTGCTGGTGCTGCTCGCCAGCGCGCTCGGGTTCGCCGCGCTCGTCTTTTCGCTCGCCCGCTGGTCGCGCGCGGGGCCGCGCTTTCATGCGCTGTTCCAGTTCCTGCTGATGGGCGTGAACGGCGCGTTCCTCACCGGCGATCTGTTCAACCTGTTCGTGTTCTTCGAGGTCTTCCTCGCCGCCTCGTACGGCCTCGCGCTGTACGGCTCGGGCGCCGCCCGCGTCCGGGCGGGCCTGCACTACATCGCCGTCAACCTCACCGCGTCCCTCCTCTTCCTGATCGGGGCGAGCCTGCTCTACGGCATCACCGGCACGCTCAACATGGCCGACCTTGCGGTGCGCGTCCCGGCCGTCGCGGCCGGCGACCGCATGCTGCTCGAGGCCGGCGCGGCCATCCTGGGCATCGCGTTTCTCGTCAAGGCCGGCATGTGGCCGCTCGGCTTCTGGCTGCCGGGCACCTATGCGGCCGCCAGCGCGCCGGCTGCGGCGGTGTTCGCGATCCTGACCAAGGTCGGCGTCTATGCCGTGCTGCGGGTCTCGCTGCTCGTGTTCGGGGCCGAGGCCGGCGCCTCGGCCGGCTTCGGCGGCGACTGGCTGGTGCTCGGCGGCATGCTGACGCTCGCGTTCGGCGTCATCTGTATGCTCGCCGCCCAGGAGTTGTCCCGGCTCGCGGCGTTCAGCCTGCTCGTCTCCTCCGGGACGCTGCTCGCGGCGATCGGCACCGGGGGCGTGGCGGTCACCGGCGCGGCGCTCTACTACCTCGTCGTCTCGACGCTCGGGGTGGGCGCCTTCTTCCTGCTGATCGAGCTGGTCGAGCGCGGGCGCGCGCCGGGCGCCAACGTGCTCGCCGTGACCGCGGAGGCGTTCGGCCTGGGCGACGCCGACGGCGAGATCCCCGCGGAGGAGGTGGTCGGCATCGCCATCCCTGCGGCGGTGGGGGTCCTCGGCGTGACATTCGCCTGCTGCGCGCTGCTGCTGGCGGGGTTGCCGCCGCTGCCGGGATTCATCGCCAAGTTCGCGTTGCTCGCCGCGCTGCTCGACCCAGACCCGATCTCCGCGGCGGCGTGGAGCCTGCTCGTCCTGCTGACCGTGTCGGGGCTGGCGGCCACCATCGCGACGGCCCGCGCCGGCGTGCGCATCTTCTGGGCGTCGCCCGAGCGCAGCGTGCCGCGCGTGGCGGTCATCGAGATGGCCCCGGTCGTGCTGCTGCTCGCCCTGTGCGCAGGGCTCACGGTGCAAGCCGGGCCGGCAATGCGCTACCTGCAGGACACCGCGCAATCGCTGCACGCGCCGCGCGGCTACATCGAAGGGGTCCTCGCCCGATGAAGCGCCTGCTCCCGTTCCCGCTGCTGTCGCTCGCGCTCCTCGCGACCTGGCTCCTCCTCAACCAGACGCTCGCAGCGGGGCACGTGCTCCTCGGTGCGGTGATCGCGGTCGGCGGCGGGCTGGCGCTCGCGTTGCTCCAGCCGCCGGGGCCGATGGTGCGACGGCCCGCGGCGATCGCTGCGCTCGCGTGGCTGGTCCTGGTCGACATCGTGCGCTCCAACGTCGCCGTGGCGCGCATCGTGATCAATCCCGGACACCGTCGCCAGACCTCGGGTTTCCTCGATATCCCGCTCGAACTGCGCGATCCTGCCGGGCTGGCGGTACTCGCCTGCATCATCACCGCGACGCCGGGGACCGCCTGGGCACGGTACGACTCGGCGCAGAGCGTCCTTACCATGCACATCCTCGACCTCGTCGACGAGGACACCTGGATCCGCACCATCAAGGACCGCTACGAGCGGCGGCTGCTGGAGATCTTCGGATGAGCGCGACGCTGCTCGCGGGCGCCATCGCCTTCGCGCAGGTGCTGCTCGCCCTCGCGATGGCGTGCGCCGCGTTCCGCTTGCTGCGCGGGCCGCGCGCCCAGGACCGGGTGCTCGCGCTCGACACGCTCTACGTGGCCGCAATGCTGCTCATGCTCACCTTCGGCATGCGCGAGGCGAACGCCCTCTACTTCGAGGCGGCCCTAGTGATCGGCATGCTCGGGTTCGTGGCCACCGCGGCGCTCGCCAAGTTCCTCCTGCGCGGCGAGGTGATCGAATGAGCCACGCCGCCGGCCTGCCCTCGTTCGTCGCGTTCGTGATCGCACTGCTCGTGGTGCTCGGCGCGGTGCTGACCCTGATCGGCGCGCTCGGTCTCCTGCGGCTCAGGAGCTTCTACGACCGGGTGCATGCTCCCACCCTGGGCACGACGCTCGGCACCGGCCTCGTCCTGATCGCCTCGCTGACGCTGTTCTCGGCGCTCCAGTCGCGGCCGGTGCTGCACGAGATCCTGATCGGGGTCTTCATGACGATCACCACGCCGGTGACTTTCATGCTGCTGGTCCGGGCGGCGTTGCATCGCGACCGGTCGGCGGGCCGGGATCCGGCCGCGGAAGGAGCGTCACGCTCGCAGGGTCGCCCCCCTGAACCACGACCAGAGTAACGCGCGGCTCGGGGTCGGGAAGGCGGCGGAACTTCAGCAAGGCCCGCACCGCCCGCAGGCTCGACTCGCTGCCGTCGGCCGCGATCAGCACCTTGAGCAGGACCCGCCGCCGGGGCGGGTCGCACACGACGATCGCCGGCACTGCGCAGCCCGCGAGCATGCCCCGGCTCGTCGACCGGAGCACGAAGACCTCGAACGCGCCGGACCCGCGCGCACTCATCACGATTCTCCGTCGATCGCCGCAAGCGGGATTGCGTTTGGTCAACGGCGCTCACGCAGGCGCCGTGCGCCGCCCGCTCGGCTGGCGCGGGCATCCAGGAACGTATAGCCTTCGCGCGTAAGATCGGCGTCGGGACGCGCCGGGGGTCGTGGCCCCGCCTGCCATCCGGAAGAACGAATGGATGCCGGACGTGCCCCTCCCGCCGGCGCGTTGGCGCCCCCCCTTGGAGCAATGCAATGGTCCATCTGAAGCGTCTGCTGGCCGCTACGGATCTCTCCGCCCCTGCGCGGCGCGCAGTCGAGCGGGCAGCCCTGGTGGCCAAGGAATCGGGCGCGACGCTCGACCTCACTCACGTGGCAAGCCTTGCCCCGCTGGAAAAGCTCCGGCGCCTGCTTGCCGGAATGCCCGCGAACCTCGAGGAGCGCGTGCTGGATGCAGCGCGGGAGGGAGTGAACGAGTTGGCCGCCGCAATCCTGCGGGATCACGGCGTTGCAGCCAGCGTGCACGTCGCATCCGGCCCCTTGCTGGCGGAGCTCGCCAGTCGGGCCGCCACGCTGTCAGCGGATCTTGTCATCCTCGGAGCACGCGGCGCGAGCTTCATGAGGCACCTGGTGCTCGGCTCGACCGCCGAGAGAATGGTGAGGAGCGCCACTCGACCGATGCTGGTCGTCAAGCAAGCGGCGCATGAGCGATACCGGAACGTGCTCGTGCCCGTGGACTTCTCGCCGAGCTCGCGCTCTGCGCTCAGAGTTGCCCGGTCCATTGCCCCGGGCGCCGCCATCGTCCTGCTGCATGCGTATGAAGTGCCGCTCGAGGGCAAGTTGCGGTTCGCAGGCGTGGACGAGAAGACGGTCGACCGCTATCGGGCTGCCGCCAGGGACGACGCGCGCCAGAAGCTACAGGCGCTCTGCGAGGAGGCCGGACTCTCGCCGCACGGCGCCGCATTGCTGGTGGTGCATGGCGACGCAGCGCTGCAAATAATCGAACAGGAGCAAGAACGGGATTGCGACCTGATCGTCATGGGCAAGCACGGAGAGAGCATGGTTGAAGAGCTCCTTCTGGGCAGCGTCACCCGACAGGTCTTGGCCCAATCGGAAGCCGACGTGCTGGTATCCGTGTGACGGGCGAGATGGTTACGTCGCCGAATCGGCTGCCTAGACATCTCGT
>JAGVSZ010000008.1 GCA_019137045.1 Betaproteobacteria bacterium | reverse complement strand
CGAGCTTCTTCACCGCGGCGGCGGCCTTCTCCTCGAACCCCGGCTCGCGCCCGTAGACGTGGTTGAAGCGGCGCGCGACCTCGCGCATGAACTCGATGTGCGGCACCTGGTCCTCGCCCACCGGCACGTACTTCGCGCGGTAGATGAGCACGTCCGCGCTCTGCAGCAGCGGGTAGCCGAGGAACCCGTAGGTGGAGAGATCCTTGTCGACCAGCTTCTCCTGCTGGTCCTTGTAGGTCGGCACGCGCTCCAGCCAGCCGAGCGGCGTGATCATCGCGAGCAGCGTGTGCAGCTCGGCGTGCTCGGGAACGCGCGACTGGAGGAACAGCGTCGCCTGCCCCGGGTCGATCCCCGCCGCCAGCCAGTCGATCACCATCTCCCACACGTTCTGCTCGATCACCTCCGGCGTGTCGTAGTGGGTGGTGAGCGCGTGCCAGTCGGCGACGAAGAAATAGCACGGGTACTCGCTCTGCAGCCGCACCCAGTTCTTGAGCGCACCGTGGAAGTGCCCGAGGTGCAGCAGCCCGGTGGGCCGCATGCCCGAGACGACGCGTTCCGGAATCATCTAGAGCAGCGGCAGCCGGAACGCGCTGGCGATCAGCTGGATCGAGCCGGCGATCATCGGATACATGACCAGGCCGAGGACGTTGGTGAACATGAGCGCGAGCAGGATCGGGAAGCCGAGCGGCTCCAGCCGCGCGTAGCGGTCGGCGAGCCCCGGGGGCAGCAGGCTGGCGATGATGCGGCCGCCGTCGAGGGGCAGGATCGGCAGGAGGTTGAGGAGCATCAGCACCACGTTCACCTCGACGCCCGCACGGCTGATGAGGTAGAGCGGCACGCTGAAGTAGTTCTCCGGGAGCACCACCGCGAGCTTGCCGGCGAGCGCCCATGCAAGCGCCATCGCCAGGTTGGCGAGCGGCCCGGCCGCCGCCACCCACATCATGTGCTGGCGCGGCCGGCGCAGCGCATGGTAGTTGACCGGCACCGGCTTCGCCCAGCCGAACAGCATCCCGCGGCCGCCGGCCCACGACGTGGCGAGCAGGATCACGAGCGGCACGAGGATCGTGCCGACGGGGTCGATGTGCCGCATCGGGTTGAGGCTCACGCGGCCGAGCACGAACGCGGTGGTGTCGCCGAAGTGCTTCGCCACGTACCCGTGCGCCGCTTCGTGCAGCGTGATCGCGAAGACGACCGGCAGGGCGTAGATCGCGATGGCGGAGACGAGGCTTTCGATATTCATCGGAGCGGCGTGCGACGACGCGGAATTCTAGCAGAGTCGCTCTGCGCGCCCGGCGCGGGTCAGCGCAGGAAGGCCGCGACCGGCCCCTTGCCTTCCCGCACCACCTCGGGGGTCGCGCCGGTGAGGTCGACGACCGTCGTCGGCGTGGTGCCGCACGCGCCCGCGTCGAGCACCAGCTCCAGCTCGCTTTCCAGCCGGCGGCGGATCGCGGCGGCGTCCTCGAGCGGCGCCTCGTCGCCCGCAAGGGCGAGCGTGGTGGAGAGGAGCGGCGCGCCGAGCGCGGCCAGCAGCGCCGCGGCGACCGCGTGCGCGGGCACGCGCAGCCCGATCGTCTTGCGCCGCGGGTGCAGGATGCGGCGCGGCAGATCCCTGGTGCCCTCGAGGATGAACGTGTAGCTGCCCGGCGTCAGGGCCTTGAGCAGCCGGTACTGCCGGTTGTCGACGCGCGCGTAGGTGCCGAGCTCCGAGAGGTCGCGGCACATCAGGGTGAAATGATGGCGCTCGTCGACCCCGCGGATGCGGCGCATGCGCTCGGTGGCGGCCTTGTCGCCGACGAGGGCGCCGAGCGCATAGCACGAGTCGGTCGGGTAGGCGATCACGCCGCCCGCACGCACGATCTCCGCGGCGCGCGCGATCAGCCGCGGCTGCGGGTGGGTCGGATGGATGACGAAGTACTGGGCCACTGCGCGCCGGGCCCGCTCGGGCGCGTCAGGCCCAGTCGTGCCAGACGGGTTTCAGGCCGGGCGGCAGCGGCGGCAGCGCGCCGAGGTCGATCTCGCTCTCGTCCGGCCCGTGGAAGTCGGAGCCGCGCGAGGCGGCGAGTCCGAGCTCGTGCGCGAGCCGCGCGTACTCGCCGTACTGCGCGCGCGTGTGGCTGCCGGTGACGACCTCGACCGCCTCGCCGCCGGCGGCGATGAACTCGACGAAGAACTGGCGCAGCCGCTCCGGGCCGAGGCTGTAGCGGCCCGGGTGCGCGACCACCGCGCGTCCGCCGCTCGCGCGGATCCAGCCCACCGCGTCGGCGAGCGTGGCCCACTCGTGCGGGACGTACCCGGGCTTGCCGGCCACGAGGAAGCGCGCGAACACCGATTTCACGTCGCGCGCGACGCCCTGCTCCACGAGGTAGCGCGCGAAGTGCGCGCGTCCCACCAGGTTCGGGTTGCCGGCGTAGGCGTAGGCGCCCGCCAGGGTGCCCGGAATGCCCAGACGATCGAACTCCGCCGCGATGCGCTCGGCGCGCCGGGCGCGGCTCGCGCGCACGTGCGCGAGGCCGCGGGCGAGAACGTCGCTGCGCGGATCGATGCCGAGCCCGACCACGTGGATGGTGATCCCGCCCCAGGTGATCGAGATCTCCACGCCCGGCACGAAGCGCACGCCGCACTCCGCGGCCGCGGCCTGCGCCTCCGCGAGCCCCGCGAGCTCGTCGTGATCGGTGAGCGCGAGCACCTGGACGCCGTTCGCCGCCGCGCGGCGAACGAGCGCGGCGGGCGTGAGCACGCCGTCGGAGGCGGCGGAGTGGCAGTGCAGGTCGAAGTTGGTCGGGACCGGCGCGAGCATGCGGCGATTCTAGCAGCCGCTCGTGCCGCGACTGGCGCGCGCGCTCAGCGGCGCAGGAAGTCCTCCACGATCCGCGCCAGCGCATGCGGCTGGTCGTGATGCAGCATGTGCCCGGCGTCGGGAACCGTGTGCACGCGCAGAGTGGCAAAGCAACGCAGGCGCGCGTCGTAGCTGGGCCGGTCGCGACGCAGGCGCTGCAGCGACTCGGACTCGGCCCCTTCCACCCAGAGCACCGGCGCGGCGACGTTGCGCCAGCAGGCCTCGGCCTCCTCCAGGCGGTAGAGCACCGGGTTTACGCGCTTGTGCGCCGGGTCGCTGCGCAGGGTGACGCGGCCGTCGGGCAGCGACTTGCCCCAGTGCTGCGCGAGGAAGCGCGCGCGTTCGGGCGCGAGCCGCGCATTGGACGCGCACAGCCGCTCGGCGAGCGCGTCGAAGCTCGCGTAGTCGCGAAAACGCTGCGGCTCCCCGAGCTCCGCGAGCCAGCGCGCGTAGCGCGCCGGCGCCTCGCCCGGCCCCGCGCTCGGCAGGCCGAAGCCCTCGAGGTTCACCAGCCTCGCGACGCGCTCCGGGCGAACGCCGGCGTAGAGCGAGGCGACGTTCCCGCCCATGCTGTGCCCGACGAGGTCGACCGCCGCGCCGGGCGAGAAGTGCGCGAGCAGCCGGTCGAGGTCGGCGAGGTAGTCCGGGAACCAGTAGCTGTCGGTCCCGCTCCACTGCGTGAGCCCGTAGCCGCGCCAGTCGGGCGCGATCGCGTGCCAGTCTCCGGCGAGCGCGTCCACGAAGAACTGGAACGACGCGGACACGTCCATCCAGCCGTGCAGCAGGAAGAGCTTCGGGTGCGCGGGGTCGCCCCAGGTGCGGCAGTGGTAGCGCAGTCCGCGGATCTCGACGAAGACGGAGTCGCTCGGTTTCATGGCCCGGATGGCGCACGATGCTAACATCGCGCCGTCCCGCAACGGAGTCCCGCATGCCGCTCTACCACCTGGGCGAGCGCCGCGTCGAGCTGCGCGGTCCCGACATCTACGTCGCCCCGAACGCCTCCCTGATCGGCTCGGTCAGCGTCGGCCAGGACTGCAGCTTCTGGTTCGGCGCGGTGGTGCGCGGCGACAACGATCAGGTCACCATCGGTGCGGGCAGCAACGTGCAGGACAACTGCGTGGTGCACACCGATCCCGGCATCGCGGTCACGATCGGTGCCGGCGTCACCATCGGGCACATGTCGATGCTCCACGGCTGCACGATCGGCGACGGCAGCCTGATCGGCATCGGCGCGGTGATCCTGAATCACGCGGTCGTCGGCAAGCGCTCGATCGTCGGCGCCCGGACGCTCATCCCCGAGCGCAAGACCTACCCGGACGGCGTGCTGATCCTGGGGCAGCCCGGGAAGGTCGTGCGCGAGCTGCGGCCGGAGGATTTCGAGCTGCTCGCCTACGCCGCGCAGGGCTACGTGGCGAAGGCCCGGCAGTTCCGCGCCGAACTGGCGCTGGGCACAGGCTGAGCAGCCGGCGCCTGCGCGCGGCCGCGCGCGCTCACTTCGGCGCCATCCGGATTGCGCCGTCGATCCGGATCGTCTCCGCATTCAGCATCGGGTTCTCGATGATGTGCCGCGCGAGCGCCGCGTACTCCGCGGGCTTGCCGAGGCGCGACGGGAACGGCACCTGCTGGCCGAGCGAGTCCTGGATCTCCTTCGACAGCCCCTCCAGCATGGGCGTGAGGAAGATGCCCGGCGCGATCGTGCAGACGCGGATCCCGCTGCGCGCCAGGTCGCGCGCGATCGGCAGCGTCATGCCGACCACCCCTCCTTTCGAGGCCGAGTAGGCCGCCTGCCCGATCTGCCCGTCGTACGCCGCGACCGACGCGGTGTTGACGATCACCCCGCGCTCGCCGTCGGCATTCGGCTTGCCCCTGGCCATCGCGTCGGCGGCGAGGCGGATCATGTTGAACGTGCCGATCAGGTTGATCGTGATCACGCGCGTGAACGACGCGAGCGCGTGCGGGCCTTCCTTGCCGATCGTCTTCTCGCCGATCGCGATCCCCGCGCAGTTCACCAGTCCCTGGAGCCCGCCGAACGCCTTGAGCGCGGTCTCCACGGCGGCCTTTCCGTCCGCCTCGCTGGTGACGTCGCACTGCGCGTAGCGCGCCTTTGCGCCGAGCTCCTTCGCCAGGGCCTCGCCCTTGTCCGCCTGCAGGTCGGCGATGACGACGTTCGCGCCGCCGGCCGCGAGCGTGCGCACCGTGCCGGCACCCAGTCCCGACGCGCCGCCCGTCACGAGAAACGTGTTTCCTGCCACTTCCATGTCGCTGCCCTTTCTTCCGGTTCAGATGCGTTCGACGATCGTCGCGGTGGCCATGCCGTGGCCGATGCACATCGTCTGCAGGCCGATCGTGCCCCCGGTGGCCTCGAGCCCGGCGAGCATCTTGGCCATCAGGCCCGCCCCGGTCGCACCGAGCGGATGGCCGTGCGCGATCGCGCCGCCCCACGGGTTGAGCTTCTCCGGCGCCGGCGCGAACTCGCGCGCCCAGGCGAGCGGCACGCACGCGAACGCCTCGTTCACCTCGAACCAGTCGACGTCCGCCACCGACACTCGCGCGCGCTCGAGCGCAAGCCGCGTCGCGGGGATCACCCCGTCGAGCTGCAGCGTCGGATCGGAGCCGACGACGACGCGCGCCAGGAAGCGCGCGCGGGGCCTGAGGCCGTCGGCCTGCGCCGCCGCGCGGTCGGCCACGAGCACCGCCGCGGCGCCATCGGAGATCTGGCTGGAGTTTCCGGCAGTGATGGTTCCGTTTTCGCGAAACACGGTCTTGAGCGTCGCCAGCTTCGCCGCGTCGATCCGCTCGCGCACGCCTTCGTCGCGCACCAGCTCGACCGGCCGGCCGGCCTCGTCGACCCCGGCGATCGGAACGAGCTCGCGGTTGCGGCCGTGCGCGAGCGCGGCCCATGCCCGGCGGTGACTCTCGGTCGCGAACTCGTCGAGGGCCGCGCGCGACAGCCGCCACCGGTCTGCGACGCGCTCCGCGCTCTCGCCCTGGTGCACGAGCTCGTGGCGCTCGAAGAGCGCCGGGTTGAGCCCGCCGAAGCCGCCGTGGCGGCCATCCGGATCGATGTCGAAGAACATGCGCACGCGGGTCATGCTCTCGACGCCGCAGCCGATCGCGTAGCGTGCGTCGCCCGCGGCGATCGCCTGCGCGGCGAAGTGCACCGCCTGCTGGCTCGAACCGCACATGCGGTTGAGCGACACCGCCGGCACCGACACCGGGAAGCCGGCGAGCAGCACGCCGAGCCGGCCGATGTTGGCGCCCTGCTCGCCCGCCTGCGTCACCGTGCCGCAGACCACGTCCTCGATCCGCTCGGCGGGAACCCCGGCGCGCGACACGAGTCCGCGCAGCGCGTGCGCGAGGAGCGCGTCGGGCCGGGTGTCGCGCAGCGCGCCGCCGCGCTTGCCGAACGGCGTGCGGACGGCGTCGATGATGACCGGCTCGGCCATGGCTGGGATCCTCCGGAGGCCGAATTATGCCGCCAGCGGGCGCGGCGGGACTAGCGCTTCGGCGCGCTCTTGCGCGCGCCCTTCTTTTCGTCCTTCTTTTCGTCCTTCTTGTCCACCGCGATCAGCGCGCTGCGCTCGCGCAGGAGCGGCTCGACCGTGGCCTTCGGCACCAGCACCGTGTAGACCCCCAGCGCCTGTTCGCGCGCGAGCTTCGCCTTCAGCGCGGCCTGGCGCTCGGCGAAAGCCTTGTCTTCCTTCTCCCGGTCCTCGGCCTTCTCGTCGGGCCGCGGCGTGCGCTGGTCGGGCACCGTCCCGGTGACCGAGGCCCTGACGTAATAGCGATCCTCGGGCGCGGGCTTCCCGATGCGCAGCTCGTACGACCAGCCGTCGAACGTCTGCGCGCGCACGGTGACCGGCCGGTCGAGCCCGGTCGTCGCATCGCTCGCGTCCGCCGCGGCGTCGTCGATGCGGACCGCGTACAGGGCGCTCGCCGCGTCCTGCGCCTTTCCGCCGTCGAGCTTCCCCGGCGCGGACCACTTCCAGCCGGCGGCCTCGTCCGGGCGCAGCACGCTCCAGCGCTCCTTGCCGTCGGGGTCGAGGACCTCGAGCGCGCGGATCCGCTCGACCTTCAGGTAATCGCGCGCGAGCCACTGCTGCGGCTTTGCCGCCACCGCGGCGAGCGGATCGGCGATGACGATCGCGCGCTGCGGGTCGGCGGCGACGAGCACGTACCGCCCGGAGGGCACGCTCGCCGCCGGGAGCCCCGGTACGCTCGCCTGCTTCGTGGTCTGCCGCCCGAGCACCAGCCGCGCGAGCGGCTTGCCGTCGCGCGCCTTCAGCTCGAGCACGGTGCCGCTCGCGTCCGGCTTGGACGCGCCGCCGGGCGCGTCGAGCTGGAGGCGCGACCGGATCGCGTCGGTGAGCCCTTCGGCCTGCACCACCTTCGCCTCCTCGAGCTTGAGCAGGAGGTCCCGGATCGCCCCCACGTCGGCGGGATAGCCGCCGCGCTCCTTCACCGTCCAGCCGCGGTCGGAGCGCACCAGCGTGACCGTCCCGGATCCGGCGGTGATGGCGATCTCGCCCACCTCGTCGATCCTGAAGCCCGGCAGCAGCTTCTGTCCCACCCGGCTGTCGGCGACTTCGTAGCTCGCGCGCTTCCAGTCGTACACCGCCCAGCCCGCGGCGGCGAGCACCGCCAGCGCCACGAGCACCAGGACGAACTGTCTGCCGCTCATCGCGCCGGCCGCTCAGTGCGCCGCGCGCCGCCGCCGGCGCACGAAGGCGATGGCGAGCCCCGCGATCGCCACCAGCAGCGGCATCGCGCCGATGTTGACGACCTTGGTCCAGAACTCGAGCGCTTCGGTGTCGGCGCGCAGCTCGCGCCGGACTTCCTTCAGCTCGCGCCGGGTCTCGGCCGCGCGCCGGCGGAAGTTCTCGACCTCCGCCTGCTGCTCCGCGGTGAGGATCGCCCCCGACGCCGCCGGGCCCGTCGTCTTCTGCAGCGACTCGAGCTTCTTGCGCGTCGCGTCGAGGCTGTCCTCCAGGCCCTTGATCTTGCCGAGGTAGGCCTGCGCGGCCTGCGCCTCCATCTCCTTCACCACGGTGAACGGCCGCGCCGCGGTGGCGCGCCCGCGCAGCCCGATCAGGTCGGGATCGCCGGCGAGCTGCTCCGCGAGCGCCTGCACGAGCGCGAGGTTGCCGTTGATCGGGATCGCGACGCGCTGGCCGAAGATCTCGC
>JAGVSZ010000151.1 GCA_019137045.1 Betaproteobacteria bacterium | reverse complement strand
AGCGGGCCGACCCAGGACTCGCCCGCGGCGAGCTTCTGGCGCAGCAGGACGAAGTCGACCTCGCGGTCGTCCTTCGTGCCCTCGTTGAACGCGGTGAAGCCCGAGCGCGCCTCGGTCAGCATGTTGAGCGCGAGCCACGCGCGCGAGTTCTCCTTGTTGCGGTTCCACGCCTCCAGCTTGGGCTTGCGCAGCTCCTCGAGCGACTTGGTGGTGCAGTCGGGGAAGGTGAGCAGCATCTTCGCGCACAGCTCCTCGACCTTCGCGTCGAGCA
Source organism: Betaproteobacteria bacterium (assembly GCA_019137045.1). Taxonomy (GTDB): domain Bacteria; phylum Pseudomonadota; class Gammaproteobacteria; order Burkholderiales; family SG8-39; genus JAGVSZ01. The sequence continues at coordinate 7,768 of JAGVSZ010000151.1, read as the reverse complement.
GGGACAGGTCCACGGTGCCCTTCGCCATGATCGCCTTGCCTTCCTTGGCGGCGTCGCCGGTCTTGTACTCGCCGAACACGATGCGCCCGTACTCGTCGGTGTAGCGCTGCGTCTCGACCAGGGGGTTGGGCACGAACTTGCCGTCCACCTTCAGGGCGGGGACGACCTCGGAGACGAGGCCCATCTGCAGCGCCTTGTGGGCCGAGAACGGCTCGCACAGGATGCACGCCGCCATCGCGCGCTCGGCGCCCACGATCACCGGCAGGAAGTCGGTCGCGCCCCCGATCGGCGCCGAGCCGTGCTTGGGCCCGGCCTGGCCGAAGCGCGCGAGGTCCTGCGCCACCGTGAAGTCCGCGGCCATGCCGATCTCCTGCCCGCCGCCGATGCGCATGCCGTTCACGCGGCAGATCACCGGCTTGTCGCACGCGAGGATGGCCGAGACCATGTCGTTGAAGAGGCGGATGTACTGCCGGTACTCCTGCGGATGGCCGGCGTAGTACTCGGCGTACTCCTTCGTGTTCCCGCCGGTGCAGAACGCCTTGTCGCCGACCGCGGTGAACACGACGCAGTTCACGTCGCGCGCGTTCGAGGCGGCCCGGAACGCGAGGATCAGGCCCTTGACCATGTCGGTCGTGTACGAGTTGTACTGCGCCGGGTTGTCGAGCCAGATCCAGGCATTGTAGAGGCCCGGCACCACCTTTCCGTCGGGGGTCTTGGCCGGGCGCTTCTCGTAGCGCACCCCGGGCTTGGAGAACTCCTCGACCAGGTTGTGGTTCTTGAACTCGCGTGTGCTCATCGGGACAGGCTCCTCGGTTGGAATCAGTGGACGATGCCGGCGCGCGGCGTGATGTCGCGGCGCAGCACGGCCTCGAAGACGCGCTGGATGTCGTCGAGCGAGTGCGGCTCGACGAAAGACTCGATTGCGACCGCGCCGTCCGGGACGAGGTCGGGCGCGATGGGGCGGAGCGCGGGCGGGCGGGCCCGGTCGCGGCGCGCATGCCCCCCGAGCGCCAGCGGGAGAGGGTCGTGGTCGGTCGCGCGCGCGCTGCGCATCGCCAGCCGGGCGACCACGACGTCGTTGTGGGGAACGGCGCCGAGCGCCGCGCGGACGCGCGGCGTCCGGTGCGCAGTCACCTCCCAGCGACGAGTCGCCAAAGCCATCCCCTTACCCTCCTCGACGGGTGGCTCCTGGTGGTGGTGTTGCTGTTTTCGCCGGCCCTTGACGTCAGGCCGGACGTTAATTTAGCATTACGGTACCAAATTACGAAAAACGAGTCAACCCGGCCGCCGAGGCCGCGCTTGACGCACATCAACCCCGGGAGTCGGGCGGCGCCGCGACGGCGATCGGGCGGGCCTGTGCGCGAGAGGAGATTGATGTGACGACCACGACCTCAACGCCCCGCACCAGCGTCTGCATCGCGCTGTGCGGTTCCGGCGGCGCCGGCGTCATGACCGCCGGCAACCTGCTGCTCGAAGCCGCGGCGCAGGCCGGCTGGTACGGCCTGATGGTGCGTTCGAGCGGCCCGCAGATCCGCGGCGGCGAGGCGGCCGCGCTCATGCGCATCGCCACCCACCCGATCGACTGCATGGACGACCGCTTCGACGCGATCGTCGCGGTCGACTGGCAGAACATCCACCGCTTCGCCGACGAGGTGCCGCTCGACCGTTCGAGCCTCATCGTCGGCGACCCGGAGCAGGGCGCGCCGCCCGAAGTGTTCGTGAAGTCCGGCGCGCGCGCGGTCGAGCTGCCGATGAAGAAGATCGCGAAGGGCATCCCCGGCAGCTGGCCCAACATGATCGCGCTCGGCTTCGCGTCGCAGCTGCTCGGCATCCCGGCCGACAAGGTCAAGGCGGTGGTGGCGCGGTCGCTGAAGAAGGGCGCGGAGCAGCTGCCCGCCAGCGTGGCGGCGATCGAGGCCGGGCGCGCCGCGGCGGCGGGCGAAGGCGCCGCGTTCACGCTCGCCGCCCCGCCCGCGGCGCGCGCCAAGCGCTGGCTCATCACCGGCAACCAGGCTGCGGGCTTCGGCGCGATTCGCGGCGGCGTGCGCTTCGTCGCGGCCTATCCGATCACGCCCGCGACCGAGCTGCTCGAGTACATGGCGCCCGCGCTGCCGCAGGTCGGCGGGGTGCTGGTGCAGGCCGAGGACGAGCTCGCCTCGGTCAACATGATCGTCGGCGCGTCCTACGGCGGCGTGCCGGCGCTCACCGCCACGGCGGGGCCGGGTCTCGCCCTGATGACCGAGGCGCTCGGGCTCGCGGTCGCCGCCGAGGTCCCGATCGTCGTCGTCGACGTGATGCGCGGCGGGCCCTCGACCGGGATCCCGGCGAAGAGCGAGCAGAGCGACGTGTCGATCGCGCTCTGGGGCCTGCACGGCGACGCGCCCCGCCTCGTCATCGCGCCGAACTCCATTGCCGACTGCCTCACCGCGACCCAGTGGGCGGTGCACCTCGCCGAGGCGCTCCAGGCGCCCGCGATCGTGCTCTCGGACCAGTTCTTCGGCCAGGCGCGCGCGGTGACCGACCGTCCCGCCGACAGCGGGCTCGTCGGCGAGCGCCTGACCGCGCCGGCCGGCAGCGAGGGCTACAAGCGCTACGCGGTGACCGACTCGGGCGTCTCGCCGATGGCGATTCCCGGCACGCCCGGTCTCGCCTACACCGCCGACGGGCTCGAGCACTCGGAGCGCGGCATCCCGTCGAGCGGCGCGGCCGACCACCGCGTCCAGCTCGCGAAGCGCGAGCGCAAGCTGGTCGCGCACGACTACGGCGCGCAGTGGGCCGACGTCGAGGGGGAGGGCGGGATCGCCGTGGTCACGTTCGGCTCCTGCACCGGCGCGGCGCGCGAGGCGATCGCGCGGGCGCGCGCCGACGGCGTGAACGCGCGCCTCGTCTCCATGCGGCTGCTCGCGCCTGCGCGGCCGAAGCTGCTCGCCGCGGCGCTCGACGGCGTCGACCGCGTGCTGGTCGTCGAGCAGAACCACGGCGGCCAGTTTCTGCGCTACCTGCGCGCGGAGTTCGAGCTGCCGCGGACCGTGCGCAGCTTCCGCCATCCCGGACCGCTGCCGATCCGGCCCGAGGAGGTCCACCGACAGATCCTGGCGCTCGAAGAGGAGAGCCCCCGATGAACGACATGGCGGTCGCGCTGCAGCCGGCGGCGTACAAGTCCGACTACAAGCCGATCTGGTGCCCCGGGTGCGGCGACTACTCGGTGCTCTCCGCCTTCACCAAGGCGTTCTCGATGGTGGGCCGGAAGCCCGAGGAGATCGTGGTCGTCTCGGGCATCGGCTGCTCCTCGCGCCTGCCCGCGTACCTCTCCAGCTACGGCTTCCACGGCGTGCACGGGCGGGCGCTTGCCGCCGCGACCGGGCTCAAGCTCGCGCGCCCCGACCTCACCGTGGTCGCGTCCGGGGGCGACGGGGACGGGTATTCGATCGGCGGCAACCATTTCCTGCACGCCTGCCGGCGCAACGTCGACCTGACCTACGTGGTCATGGACAACCACGTGTACGGCATGACCAAGGGCCAGCCGTCGCCGACGACCGAGCCCGACTGGCAGTCGAAGCTCTCGCCCACGGGCACCGGCCTGCGCGTGTTCCATCCGCTCGTGGTCGCGCTCGCCGCCGGCGCGAACTTCGTCGCGCGCGCATTCTCCGGCGACCCGAATGGAGTCGCCGACATCCTGGCCGAGGCGATCCGGCATCCCGGATTCTCGTTCGTCGAGATCCTCAGCCCGTGCGTGACCTTCCGTCCCGAGCAGCGCAACTGGAAGCAGGCGGTGCACCCTGCGCCGGTGGGCGCGACCGACGACCCGGCCAAGGCGGCGCGCCGCATCCTGTCCGACGACGGGTTCAACGTCGGCATCCTGTACCGCGGCAACCGCCCCGTTTATCGCCCCCCGGTGGGGAAGGCGAAGAAGCAGCCCGCCGATCTGGAGAAGGAGTTCGAGGTATGAACGCGACCAAGCAGGCCGCGCGCAAGCGCGTGGCGACGAAGCGGCCCGTACCCGTGCGCGGGGCCAAGCCGGCGGCCGCGGCGGTGCGGTCGATGAACGACCTGATGGCCTACGCGTACGCGCTGGAGGTCGAGGCGGCGGAGCGCTACGGCGAGTTCGCCGACGTGATGGAGGAGCACAACAACCGCGCGGTGGGCGAGCTGTTCCGCAAGCTCGCGCGCATCGAGCACAAGCACGCCGAGCAGATCCTCGAGGAGATGGGCTGGACCGCGCCCCCGCCGCCGCCCGACGGCGGCTACCGGTGGCAGGGCATGGAGGGGCCGGAGACCGCCGACTTCACCGAGCTGCACTACCTCATGCAGCCCTACCATGCGCTCGAGATCGCGCTCCACAACGAGAAGCGCGCATTCGAGTTCTTCTCCGGCCTCGCGCGCCGCGCGACGACCGAGAAGGTCAAGCGCGCGGCGAAGGAGATGGCCGCAGAGGAGGCCGAGCACGTGCGCCTGATCGAGGACTGGATGAAGAAGGTGCCGCTGCCCGAGCCGCAGTGGGACGTCGACCTCGATCCGCCCCGCTACGTGGACTGAGGCCGGCGGCGCCGGTCAGGCGCGCCGCGACCCGAACGGCCGGCGCAGCGCGGCGAAGAGCGCGGCCGGCGACCACTCGACCGCGTCGAGCGCGTTCTTGACCGCGAGCCCGAGCTCCGTGTCGCCTTCGATCCCGAGCCGCCGGGCGAAGAACAGGGTGTCGGGATCCTCCTCCCGCCGCGCGAGACGCCAGTAGTCGTCGGCGGTGGCGCGGATCGCCACGTCAGCCTGCCTGCGCGCCGGCACGAAGCCGATCGCGACGAGCCGGACGCGGCAGTCGAGCCCGGCGTCGGAGACCTGAATCGCCACGACCCGGCCGCGCAGCAGCGCGCGCGCCTCCGCCCCGAGCAGCGGCAGGAGCAGGAGATTCAAGCCGGCGGCGAGCACCGCGGAGGGCGGCCATTGCGGGAGCCGCGACACGACCGCGGCGAGCGGCCGCGGCACCTGCAGCCCGGCGCCGCTCACGCGACCTCCCGGTACTCGAGCCCGGCCGCGCCGTGCCAGTACCCGTTGCAGCGACCCGGGGCGAGCCCCGCGAGCGCGCGCGACGCCTGCGCCGGCGCGATCCGGCCGTCGAGCGCCGCGCGGAACGCCGCGATCACCTCGTCCATCCCCGCGGACTGCGGGCTGAGCCGCACCGCGTCCACGCCGAGCGCGCGCAGCTCGTCGAGCGCGCCCGCTAGGTCGTAGACCTGCGCCGACTGCGTCTGGATGCCGTTCAGCGTGAGGAACGGCTTGCCCTCGCGCGTCGCGAGCGCGAGCCCGTCGGCGTGCTCCAGGCAGCGGAACTGGCAGTCGTCCTTCGGCAGGTCGTAGTGCCGCGCCGTGAAGCAGCGCGCCGAGAATGCGAGCGGCAGCCGGCCCCACGCGAACACCTCGGTCTCGACGCCGGCGGGCCGCTCGCGCTGCAGACCCGCGAGCGCCCGGCCGGACAGCTCGACCGGCATCACCCAGCGCGTGGCGCCGAGCTGCGCGAGCCAGGCGAGCGTCGCGCCGTTGTAGACGTTGAGATGCGGCCCGGCGACGAACGGCCGGCCGCCGCGCGCGCGCACCGCGCCCATCTCGTTCGCCTCGACCAGGAAATCGGCGCGCTCCGCGACCCGCCGCATCGCGCGGATGTCGCCCTCGGACTCGATGAGCGCCTGGGTGGAGAGCACGACGGCCTTGCCCGCCGCGGCGAGATCCCGCGCGAGCCCGATCCAGTCGTCGGCGCGCAGCGCGCGGCGGCGCGCGCACACCACCTCGCCGACGTAGACGATGTCGACCGGAAGCCCGGCGACGCGCGCGTAGAACTCCAGCACCGCGTCGCGCGTCCAGTAGTACAGCAGCGGTCCGAGCGCGAGCCTCATTTCCACTTCCGGTGATACGCGCCGAGGGTCACCTGCTGCCCCTCGGCGAGCTGCGCGAGCGCGGCGCTCCAGCCGGGCTCGACCGCGAACGAGGCCAGGTGCGCGCTGCAGGCGTCGATCGCCGCGCGCCACACGCGCGTCACCGCGGCGACGTAGGCGGGGCTGCGCTGGCGGCCCTCGATCTTGACCGCGGCCACGCCGATGCGGGCGAGCTCCGGCAGGAGCGCGAGCGCGTTGAGGCTGGAGGGTTCCTCGATCGCGTAGTGGGTCTCGCCTTCCACCTCGAAGCGCCCCTTGCAGAGCGCCGGATAGCCGGCGCTCTCCCCGGGGGTGAAGCGGTCGATCAGGATGCCGTTCAGCCGCGCCTCCAGGCCCGTCGGCCGCGGATCCCAGCGCACGTGCTTCGCGGGCGAGCACGCGCCGCGGGTATTGGGGCCCTCGCCGCACGCGAACGACGAGAGCGAGCAGCGCCCCTCCACCATCACGCACAGGCTGCCGAACCCGAACACCTCGATCTCGACGGCCGTGTGCCGCACGAGCTCGTCGACCTGGGCGATCGAGAGCACGCGCGGCAGCACCGCGCGGGCGATCCCGAACTGCTCGTGGTAGAGGTTGATCGCCTCGTGGTTGGTCGCCGAACCCTGCACCGAGAGGTGCAGGCGGAGCGCCGGGTGCCGCGCACGCGCATAGCGCATGAGCCCGGGGTCGGCGAGGATGACCGCATCGACGCCGAGCGTCGCCGCGGTGTCCACCGCGCGCGTCCAGCGCGCGTGCTCCCCCGCCTGGGGGTAGGTGTTGATCGCGAGCAGCACTTTCGCGCCGCGCGCGTGCGCGTAACGCACGCCCTCGGCCGCCTGCGCCGCGGCGAAGTTGAGCCCCGCGAAGTTGCGCGCGTTGGTGTCGTCGCGCAGGCCGATGTAGACGCAGTCGGCGCCGTTGTCGACGGCGGCCTTGAGCGCCGGGAGGGCGCCGGCGGGACAGACGAGCTCGGGTTTGGGCACGGCGGCGATGATGAGAAACGATCGATCATCGCGTCCGCGCGCCGCGCGCGCCGTGACGCCGGCTAAAATCGGATCGGGGCGAAACTGATTTAGCATGGATCAAACGACGGCCCGCGAATCGGATCCCGAGTGACGCAGCGCATCGATCGAAGCGCCGGAACGGGCGCGGCCGCCGCCGCGGCGACAGCACCGTGAGCGGCATCAGCCGCAGGCAGTTCCTCACCGGCCGGCTGCGCCGTGCGCCGGCGCCGGCCGATCCGGCCCGCCCGCGGGTGGCGGCGATCTCGTCCGCGTGCCTCGCGTACAGCCGCGTGGTCTGCCGCAACTGCCGCGAACTCTGCGGGCCGCGCGCGATCCGCTTTCCGGCCCTCGCCGGCGGCGCGAGCGCGCCGCAGGTCGATCCGCGCGCGTGCACCGGCTGCGGCGACTGCGTGCCGGCGTGCCCGGTCTCCGCGCTCGCGCTCGTCGCGGTCGCCTGACCCCGGACGCCCGCCGGTCGCTATCCGCGCACCAGCGCGGGCTCGGTGTAGAGCGAGGCGATCTCGACGCGCTTGATGGCCGGGTCGTCGGGCACGGCGTAGAGCACCGGGGTGATCAGCTCCTCGAACAGCCCGCGCAGGCTGCGCGCGCCGGTCCGGTATTCGATCGCCATGTCGGCGATCTGCTCGAACACCTCGTGCGCCACGACCAGCTCGACGCCCTCGGCCGCGAACAGGTCGCGGAACTGCGCGTAGATCGAGTTCGCCGGCTCGGACATGATGCGGGCGAGCATCGCCTTCGGCAGGTCCTCGAAGCGCGCGGTGATCGGCAGCTTTTTTTTTTTTTTTTTTTTTTTTTTTTTTTCGATCAGGTCGTTCGGCTTCACGCGCGCGTTCAACCGCT
>JAGVSZ010000448.1 GCA_019137045.1 Betaproteobacteria bacterium | reverse complement strand
CGGCGCCGTCCGCGCGTGGTCGCTCGATGATTTCTGGAGCGTCGTGGAGCACCCGGCGCACGCCGTCCGACCGGCCGCCAAGCGGTTCGTGAGCGAGTGGCGCGATCTGGTTCTGGCCGGGACGGAGCAGGTAATCTCGGCGCCCGCGGCGCGGCGGCTCGTCGAGGAGCGCGAACGCCGGCTCAAGACCAGCCAGTCCCGCTACGCCAATCACGCTGTCCGTGACCGCTGGACCGGCGCATCGGGCGCCGACCGCCTCAGCTTCCGCTGGGCGCAGGCCAAATCCCACCTGCGGGATCTCGCCCATGCTGAATAGGCGCAGCCTCGATCCCGAACAGCGAACGCTCTAGCCTCGATCCCGAACAGCGAACGCTCTACGGCGCCAATCTTCAGCCGCCGGCGGGCTATGTCTTCGACGCGGCGGTCGCCACGACCTTCTCGCTCGACTTCGAGACGGCGCTCGCCGTGCCGGTCAGTCTGGCGCTCTTCGCCGCCGAGAACCGCGACGACATTCTCTCTCATCCTCTGGCGCTGCTGGAAGGCGCCGAGCGCATCGCCGGCCGCCTTGTCGTCTTCACCGACGCCGGCCATATCCAGGCGAGCGTCCGGCCGCATTCCCGCCTGTGCTCGCTGCTCGAACGCATCATCGTCGAGGTCGCCGCCCCTCAAGGCGGGGCCTTCCACCCTAAGATGTGGGCGCTCCGCTTCACGCCGTTGCGGCCCGAAGACCCCGCCCGCCTGCGTCTGCTCATTCTTTCCCGAAACCTGACGCGCGACCGCTCGTGGGACATTGCCGCCACCCTCGACGGCGTGATCACCAAGCAGCCCAAAGCGGTCAATCGCCCGGTCGCCGACTTCCTTCGCCAGCTCCCCGACCTCGCGACCGTGGGCGTTCACGACGGAACGAAGACGCTTGTCGATGACCTGGCCGAAGACATGCGCCGCGCCGAATGGAGCCTGCCCGAACCGTTCCAGAGCATCTCCTTCGCCATCAACGGCCTCGGCGGAAAGCCATGGCGCCCGGAACCCTGCGTTCGGCTGGGCGTCGTGTCGCCCTTCTGCGACGATCAAACCTTGTCGATGCTCGCCGGCCTGGCCAGCGCCGAAAAGCCCATCTTCATCGGGCGATCCGACGAACTCGCCCAGGTGCCCGGCGCCACGCTCGATGGCTTTGCCCGCGTGGCCGTGCTCGATGAAATGGCGGCCACGGAAGATGGCGAGGAGGAGGACGCAGCGGCCCTGCAAGGGCTCCATGCCAAGGCGTTCATCGCCGAACGCGGCTGGGACACCGCGATCACGGTCGGCTCGGGAAACGCCACGCGGCCGGCGCTGCTGACCGGCAGCAATGTCGAGATCTTCACCACCCTGACCGGGAAGCGATCGCGGGTCGGCAGCGTCGAGGAAATCCTCGGCGACAAGGGGTTTGGCCGGCTGACGCGGCCGTTCGTCCGCGACGAGACGGGAGCCGCCGATGCCGCGCAACGAGCCGCCGAGGCTCGTTTGGATCAGGCCCGGCGCGAGATTTGCCGCAGCGGCCTCACGCTCCGTTGCGAGCGCGGCGAGCACAGCGCAGATGGCGCGCCGGTCTGGCGGGTCTGGCTGATCCCGTCCGAACCGCTGCCCCTTACCGGGCTCGGTGCGCTGCGAGTTTGGCCGATCACGCGCGGCGAAGGACATGCGCGCGATGTGCTGGAGCCGCTCCGACAGGGACAGCCCGCCGACCTTGGCGCAATGCCCTTGGTCGACCTTACCCGGTTCCTCGCCTGTCACCTGACGGACGAGACGGAAGGCGTCTCGATCCTGTTCAGCACCGGGCTCATGATGGAGGGGCTGCCCGCAGAGCGTCACGCCGCCATCCTGCGCTGGGTGATCGACAGCAAGTACGCCTTCTTCCGCTATCTCCGGCTGCTCCTCTCCGAATTGGGCGATCCCTTCGCCGCAGCCCTCGCGGCGCAGGACGGGTCAGGTCAGGGCGCTTGGCGCGCGGCAAGCGACGACGCGCCCATCCTCGAGGAGATGGTTCGGGCCTTCTGCCGGGGCGGAGACCAGCTTCGCGCCATC
>JAGVSZ010000271.1 GCA_019137045.1 Betaproteobacteria bacterium | reverse complement strand
AACGAGCGCACGTCCTTGTCGCCGAGGCGGAAGTTGTGCACGGTGACCTCGAAGCCGTACCACGCCATCACCAGGCACACGGCGATGCACGCCAGCCCGATGAGGAAGGTCGCGGCCCGGCGCCCGTCGCGCGGGAGGTACATGAGGAAGATCTCGACGAACACGTGCCCCTTCTCGCGCACCAGCCACGGCGCGCCGAGGCAGGGGATGAGCAGCAGCGCGTACTCGGTGAAGGTGAAGAAGTGCGCGGAGCTCTGGTAGCCGAGGTTGCGCAGCAGGACGTCGATGCAGATGGTCAGCATCATCGCCACCATCAGCAGGCCGGCGATCCACGCCATGCCGAACAGCACGGCGTCGTAGATCCGGGCGAGCGCGCGCATGCGGACCGTCACCCCCCGCGCGGCGCCGACAGCGCGCGCTCCTTTCGTGCGCGGGCGGTCAGCTGGCGGGCGCGAACAGCTTGATGAAGCGCTCCGCCTCCTGGCGGCCGCCGGCCTTCTCCATGCGCTCCTTCATGCGCTGGTAGCTCGCCTCGCGCGCACCCTCGGCGAAGCGCCTGCCCGCGTCGGGCTTCAGCGCCACCGCCTTCAGGCCGCGCCGCTCGAGCTCGGCGAACTCCTTCACGCGCAGCGCCTGCAGCTCCTTCACGCTCGAGACCTCGTGCTCGATCGCCACCCGGTTGAGGATCTCCCTGGTCTTGTCGGAGAGCGCGTTCCACTTGCGCACGTTGACGACGATGCCGAGGTCGGTGGAGAAGAACGACGGCTCGAGGCGGTAGCGCAGGAACTTGTCCCAGCTGGCGTCCATGATCCCGATCTGGGTCCAGCCGGTCATGTCGATCGTGCCGCGCTCGAGCGCGGTGTACATCTCGGTCGAGGGCATGTTGAGCACCGACGCGCCGAGCACGTTGGTGAAGAACGCGTTGTAGATCGGGTTGCCGCGCACCTTCACGCCCTTTATGTCGAGGTTGCCCTGGGCGTCGAAGCGCGGCTCCTTCGTGCTCCACAGGTTGAAGCGGATGCCGCTGTCGAACCAGCCCAGGTAGTACAGGTTCATGCGGCGGATGTGCGCCTCCTTGATCGCGTCGTAGGCGCCGTTCCGGCGCGCGGTCGGCCCGTCGATCGTGCTCGCGCTGACCGCGTCGCACTCGGGCACCGACCCGGCGTAGAACGCGCAGGGCGTGTACACCATGTCCACGATTCCGTCGCGCACCGCGTTCGGCTGCTCGAACATGCCGATCGCCTCGGGTCCGCCGCGCACCTGGATCGCCACCACCCCCTTGCCGGCGTCGTTCACCTTCTTCACGAACTGGAGAAAGCTCTTCGAGTACACCCAGTTCGCCGGGAACGCGTGCACGGCGGTGATCCGGTCCTGCGCGCGCGCGGGCGCCGCCAGCACGGCGGCGGCGAGCGCCGCCGCGACGGTCAGTCTGAGCAGTCTGGTCATCGAGGTCTCCGTGGATGCGGCAGCGCCGCAAAATTCGTTCTTGGGAAAGCTCGTTCTTGGTCTGGGCGGCGCGTATCTTAGCCGACGGCCAACGCGCGAGTCGACATCGGGTAATGGGTCACCCCGCCCGCGAACCGCGGCAGCGCCTTGTAGTGCGCGCGCATCTCGTGGCGGAGCGGCGACGCGAGCGCCGCCGAGAGCGCGGCCGGGCTGTCGAACGCCACCTTGTTCCGCTGCATGCACGTCGCGCGCGCCCATGGCAGGTGGCAGACGGACTCGACCGGCGTGTGCACCTCCAGCTCCCGCAGGCCGGGGAGCCGCGCCATGAGCGGCACGTGCTGCGCGAGGTAGTCGTCGAGCCAGGCGTGCGGGTCCTCGGCCGGGCCCTCGTAGGCGACGAGGTAGGTGCACCACGGCTCGGCCAGGCGGGCCGGCTCGGGCACGGCGTAGCGCCGCACCGCCATCGCCTGCTGCTCGACCGCGGCGCCCGCCAGCGTGGGCAGGACGTCCGGCTGCGCGAGCGCCTGCAGCGGGCCCGCGCGGCCGCCCGCCGCCTCGAGCGCGACGAGCGCGTCGAAATAGAGCTGCAGCACGAGCTGGGGCGGCGCGCCGTCGTCGAGCAGCGGGTCGTGCGCTTGCGCCGGCGTGTGCACGAGCGCGCGTGCGAGCCCCGGAACGCCGCGCAGCACCGCGTCGAGGCGCTCGTGCTCGGCGGCGGAGAGCCGTGCCCCCGGGTGCGCGCGGTCGTGGAAGAAGATGTAGAGGCAGAAGCTCATCGCACGCGATCGGCGCCCCGCTTCTCCGCGATGATCACCGTCCAGGGGAAACGCCAGCTCGCGTAATCCGGCGCGAGCGTGCCGTCGGCCTCCTCGAAGGGGCGGATCTCGACGTTCACGAAGCCGAGGCGCGCGAGCAGTGCGGCGAGATCCATCTCCGCGAGCGGCTCCATGTACGGCTCGTTGTTGCGCCGGCCGTGTCCGTAGTGGACGAAGCGCGCGAACGCGTCGCCGCGCGGCTGCACCTGCGGCAGGAAGTCGAGGTGCACCATCCTGCCGCCGGGCCTGAGCACGCGCGCGGCCTCCGCGAGCGTGCGCTCGACGACCGGCGGTGGCATCTCGTGCAGCAGCATGGTCGAAGTGACGAGGTCGAAGCTCGCGTCCGGGCAGCCGGTCGCCGCCGCGTCCGCCTGCCGGAAGCGCACGTTGCGCGCGCCGGCGTCGGCCGCCGTCCGCGCGGCGAGCTTTAGGCACGGCGCGGCGAGGTCGAGCGCCTCGACGCTCGCATCGGGGGCGCGCTCGTAGAAGGGCCGCGTGCTCTTGCCGAACCCGCAGCCGAGGTCGAGGATCCGCTGCGCGCCCGGCGCGGCCTGCAGGGCCAGTTCAGTGAGCCGGTCGTGCAGATCCTCGTGCCGGGCGCCGGCGAGCGGCGTGGTGCTGCGCGCGCCGCGCTCGTAGACGAAGCCCGCGACCGGGTCGCTCCAGACGCCGCCGGGATGCTGGTGAATGTCCGTGCCGATGTAATAGCGCGGCAGCTCGAAGTCGACCCCGAGCTCGAGGAGCTGCGGCGGGATGGGCGCTTCGAGCACTGCCTCGAGCCGCGCACGGTCCTGCGCGTGCCAGGCCTGCAGCCCGTAGCGGCCGGAGTACTTGTAGCGCTGCAGGTGGCGTTCGAGCCAGGCGTAGTAGGCGTAGAGCGTGCTCCCTGCCATCAGCCGCTTCGCGTCCGCCGCCGTCTCCGGCCGGGCGCCCTCGCGCGCGACCCGCTCGTCGTACTCCGCGCGGACCGCGGGGAAGATGCGCTTCGTCCAGTAGGACTTCGCGCCGAGCAGGAACGCCTGCGCGGCAGCGAAGCTGCGGCCGTCGATGCGTGTCCCGCTCACAGCGGCCCCTTTGCGACCTGGCACCCGAGCAGGTGGTGCATGAGATGCTCGACGAACGCGTCGCGATCCGCGGCGCGCGCCGCGAGTTCCTCCGGCGACGGCTCCGCGCCGAGCGCAGCACGGTCGAGCACCCCCTGCGCCGCGAGCTGCGCTTCGAGGGCCGTCAGCCGGTCGCGCAGCACGTATACCTCGGTGGCGAGCGCCATCACTACGCCGAACGCACGGTCGAGCGCCTCGTCGGCGAAGAACGTCTGCTCGGGCCGTGGCTCGTCCATGGTCATGCGGTTCAGCGCGCCGGCAGGATCTGTTTGACGCCGTCCATGTACGGCCACAGCGCCGCCGGCACGTCGATCCCGCCGTCCGCCCGCTGGCAGTTCTCCATGACCGCGACGAGCGTGCGTCCGACCGCGAGGCCGGAGCCGTTGAGCGTGTGCACGAGCTCCGGCTTGCCCTTCTCGTTGCGGAAGCGGGCCTGCATGCGCCGCGCCTGGAACGCCTCGAAGTTGGAGCACGACGAGATCTCGCGGTAGGCGTTCTGCCCCGGCAGCCAGACTTCGAGGTCGTAGGTCTTGGCCGCCGAGAAGCCCATGTCCCCGGTGCACAGCACCACGACCCGGTACGGCAGCCCGAGCCGCTGCAGGATCGCCTCCGCGTGGCCGGTCAGCGCCTCGAGGCCCTCGTACGAGCGCGCCGGATCCACGATCTGCACCAGCTCCACCTTGTCGAACTGGTGCTGGCGGATCATGCCGCGCGTGTCCTTGCCGTAGGAGCCGGCCTCGCTGCGGAAGCACGGCGTGTGGCAGACGTACCTGAGCGGCAACCTGTCGAGCGGGACGATGGCGTCGCGCACGATGTTGGTCACCGGCACTTCCGCGGTGGGGATGAGGAAGAACTCGCCCAGCTCGCCGCGCGGGACGGCGAAGAGATCGTCCTTGAACTTCGGCAGCTGCCCGGTGCCGAACATGCTGGCCGCGTTCACCAGGTACGGCGCGTACACCTCGGTGTAGCCGTGCTCGCGGGTGTGGACGTCGAGCATGAGCTGCGCGAGCGCGCGGTGCAGCCGGGCGATCGCCCCGGACATCAGCGCGAAGCGCGCGCCGCTGATCTTCGCCGCGGTCTCGAAGTCGAGCCCGCCGACCGCGGCGCCGAGGTCGACGTGGTCCCTGGGCGCGAAATCGAAGGTCCGCGGCGTCCCCACCCGGCGCACCTCGACGTTCTGCTCCGCGCCCCGGCCCGCCGGCACGCTCTCGTGCGGCACGTTCGGAATCACGGCGAGGAAATCCTGCGCGCGGCGCTGCACGTCCGCGAGCCGGTTCTCGAGCGCGGCGAGCTCTTCGTTCACGGCGCTCGCCTCGGCGAGCAGCGGCGCGGCGTCCTCCCCCCTGCCCTTCGCCTGCCCGACCTGCTTCGCGAGCGCGTTGCGCTTCGCCTGCAGCTCCTGCGTGCGCGTCTGGACGCCCTTGCGCTCGTCCTCGAGCGCGCGGAACGCGTGGGCGTCGAGGTTGAAGGGGCGGTCGGCGAGGCGCCGCGCGACGCGGTCGAGATCGGTGCGCAGGAGTTGGAGGTCCAGCATGGGCGGTCAGTCTTCCGGGTCCGTGTTCTGCTTGCGCGAGCGCCCGTCGCGCGCATCGAGCGCGCGCAGGTGCGCGAGCTTCTCCGCGATCCGCGCCTCGAGCCCGCGGTCGGTCGGGCGGTACCACGCGACCGGCGGCATCCCGTCCGGCAGGTAGCGCTCGCCGGCCGCGTAGCCCTCGGCCTCGTCGTGCGCGTAGCGGTAGTCCCGGCCGTAGCCGAGGTCGCGCATCAGCCGCGTCGGCGCGTTGCGCAGGTGCAGCGGCACCGGCCGCGACTCGTCCTCGGCCACGAACGAGCGGGCCGAATTATAGGCGACGTACACCGCGTTCGATTTCGGGGCCACCGCCATGTACACCACCGCCTGCGCAAGCGCGAGCTCGCCCTCCGGGGAGCCGAGGCGCTCGTAGGTCGCCGCCGCGTCGAGCGCGAGCGCGAGCGCGCGCGGATCGGCGAGCCCGACGTCCTCGGTGGCCATGCGGATGATCCGGCGCGCGAGGTAGAGGGGATCGGCCCCGCCGTCGAGCATGCGCGCGAGCCAGTAGAGCGCGGCGTCGGGGTCGGAGCCGCGCACCGACTTGTGCAGCGCCGAGATCTGGTCGTAGAACGCCTCCCCGCCCTTGTCGAAGCGGCGCAGGTTGCGCGCGGCCGCGTCCTGCACGAACGCGCCGTCGATCGCCGCGACGCCGCGGCTCGCGGCGGCGGTCTGCAGGATCTCGAGGAGGTTGATCAGCCGCCGCGCGTCCCCGTCGGCGAGCCCGATGACCCGCTCGCGCGCCTGCGCGTCGAAGGCGAGCCCCGGCATGGCGCGCGCGACCGCCCGGTCGAAGAGCACGCCGAGCTCCTCCGCGGTGAGCGGCTGCAGCACGTACACCGCCGCGCGCGAGAGCAGCGCCGAGTTGACCTCGAACGACGGGTTCTCGGTCGTCGCGCCGACGAAGGTGAAGAGGCCGCGCTCGACGTACGGCAGGAACGCGTCCTGCTGCGCCTTGTTGAAGCGGTGCACCTCGTCGACGAACACGATCGTCGGGCGGCCGGAGGCGGCGAGCGCGTCCTGCGCCCGCTGCACCGCCTCGCGGATGTCCTTCACGCCCGAGAGTACGGCCGAGAGCTGGACGAACTCCGCCTCGAACGCGTCGGCCATCAGCCGCGCGATGGTCGTCTTGCCGACCCCCGGCGGTCCCCACAGGATCATCGAGTGCGGCTTGCCCGACTCGAACGCGAGGCGCAGCGGCTTGCCCGGCCCGAGCAGGTGCGCCTGGCCGACGACCTCGTCCAGGGCGCGCGGGCGCAGCAGCTCCGCGAGCGGGGCGTGTGGCGGCGCATCCGCGCGGGCGGGCGCGGAGGACGCCTCGAAGAGATCGGCCATCGGGCGGATGGTACCCGCGCGGAACGCGGACGTTACTTGTCGCCGATCACGTCGGCGCCGGGCGGGGGCACGAACCGGAACAGCGCGGCGTCGACGCGGGGGTTGCGCTGGAAGTCGGTGAACCGGAGCTCGGTCGTCTGGCCGAAGGTGTCGGTGAGCTCCATGCGCTCGATGCCCGAGAACCCGAAGCCCATGCGGATGCGCTCGAAGCTCGACTCCTGCTCGCGCGGCACCGCCTCGACCCACTCCAGCCCGTCCTTCGCGCCGCCGTCGGTCAGCGTGAACGCCTTGAGCGCCGCGTTGGAGCCCGCGAGCAGCGCGGCCGGCGTGGCGCCAAGGGCCACGTCGAGCTTGCGCACCGTGACCTGCCGCAGCTCCTCGTCGTAGATCCACACCCGCGCGCCGTCGCCGACGATGAGCTGGGCGTAGGGCTTGGCGTAGGTCCAGCGGAAGCGGCCCGGCCGGGAGAACGCGAACGTGCCGCGCGATTCCTGCACCAGCCTGCCCTCGCGACCGTAGATGCGCTGCTCGAAGTCCGCCGTGGCCGCCTGGGTGACGGTCATGAACTGGTTCAGGCGGTCGATGCCGCCCGCGTCGGCCGCGGTCGCGGCGCCGAGCAGCGCGAGGATCAGCAGGCGGCGCATGGGGATCGGACCGTCGGTCCGCGGCCGGGTTCCGCCGCGGCGTCGGCCCGGGTCAGGCCTCGCCCCGGCCCGGCACCAGGACTTCGCGGTTGCCGTTCGCCTGCATCGGCGACACCATCCCGGCGTGCTCCATCTGCTCGATGAGGCGCGCCGCGCGGTTGTACCCGATGCGCAGGTGCCGCTGCACCAGCGAGATCGAGGGCCGGCGCGTCTGCAGCACGATCTGCACCGCCTGGTCGTAGAGCGGGTCGGCCTCGCCGCCCTCGCCCGCGCCGGGCTCGCCCGCCGCCGCGCCGCCCTCCTCGGCGTCGAGCACGCCCTCGACGTACTCGGGCTCGCCCTGCTGCTTGAGATACTCGACCACCTTGTGCACTTCCTGGTCGGCGACGAAGGCGCCGTGCACGCGCTGCGGCAGGCCGGTGCCCGGCGGGAGGTAGAGCATGTCCCCCTGCCCGAGCAGCGCCTCGGCGCCCTGCTGGTCGAGGATCGTGCGCGAGTCGACGCGCGAGGAGACCTGGAACGCGATGCGCGTCGGGATGTTGGCCTTGATCAGGCCGGTGATGACGTCCACCGACGGCCGCTGCGTCGCCAGGATGAGGTGGATGCCGGCGGCGCGCGCCTTCTGCGCGAGCCGGGCGATCAGCTCCTCGACCTTCTTGCCGACCACCATCATCAGGTCGGCGAGCTCGTCGACCACGACCACGATGTGCGGCAGCTTCGCGAGCGGCACCGGGTTCTCGGTCTCGATGGTGGTCGGGTCCTTGAGCGGCTCGCCGCGCTTCTCCGCGTCGGCCACCTTGTGGTTGTAGCCGGAGAGGTTGCGCACGCCGACCCACGACATGAGCTTGTAGCGGCGATCCATCTCGCCCACGCACCAGTGCAGGGCGGAGGCGGCCTGCTTCATGTCGGTCACCACCGGCGCGAGCAGGTGCGGGATGCCCTGGTAGACCGAGAGCTCCAGCATCTTCGGGTCCACCATGATCATGCGCACGTCGCGCGGCTCGGACTTGTACAAGAGCGACAGGATCATCGCGTTCAGCGCGACCGACTTGCCCGAGCCGGTGGTGCCGGCGACCAGCAGGTGCGGCATCTTCGCCAGGTCCACCACCACCGGGTGGCCGCCGATGTCCTTGCCGAGCGCGAGCGCGAGCGGGG
>JAGVSZ010000018.1 GCA_019137045.1 Betaproteobacteria bacterium | reverse complement strand
CCGGCGCGGGCGGGCGGGCGGCGGGCTACGCGGCCGACGTCAGCCGCGCCGCGGACGTCGACCGCGCGGTCGGCGCCGCCGTCGGCGAGCTCGGCCCGCTCGAGATCATGGTCAACAACGCCGGGGTGCTGGACGGCTACTTCAACGTCGACGAGATGGACGAGAGCCTCTGGCGGCGCGTGATCGACATCGACCTGACGAGCGTCTTCCTCGGCTGCAAGCGCGCGCTGCAGGAGATGCTGCCGCGCGGCCGCGGCCGCATCGTCAACATGGCCTCGGTGGCCGGGCTCAACGGCACCGGGGGCGGGCCGGCGTACGTCGCCGCCAAGCACGGCGTGGTCGGCCTCACGCGCCAGATGGCGGTGGTCTACTCGGCGCGCGGCATCACGGTCAACTGCGTCTGCCCGGGTCCGATCCTCACCGGCCTGCGCCAGCACTCGCAGGCGATCCTCGGCCCCGGCGTCCCCGACATGAGCGGCCGCGGCGTGGCGGTGAGCGAGGAACAGATCCGCGGCCTGGTTCCCGCCGGGAAGCGCGGCTCGGCCGACGACGTCGCCGCCGCGGTGTGCTACCTCGCCTCCGACGAGGCGGGCTACGTCACCGGGCACAGCCTGGTCGTGGACGGCGGCTGGCGCGCGACCTGAAGTGCGACACGAGGAGAGCCCATGATCGCCGTCATCTTCGAAGTCACGCCCGCCCCCGGCCGCAAGCAGGAGTACCTCGACATCGCGGCCGGCCTGCGCCCCGCGCTCGCGCAGGCCGACGGGTTCGTCTCGATCGAGCGCTTCGTGAGCCTCGCCGACGAGGGCAAGATCCTGTCGCTCTCGTTCTGGCGCGACGAGGAGTCGGTGCGCCGCTGGCGCGAGTTCGAGGGCCACCGCGCGGCGCAGGCGCGCGGGCGCGGCGGCGTCTTCAGCGACTACCGCCTGCGCGTCGCGTCGGTGCTGCGCGACTACTCGCTGACCGAGCGCGCGCAGGCGCCCGCGGACAGCCGGGCGCGCCACGGCTGAACCGGTGCATCCGAACGCGGCGCTGGTGGAGCGCTTCTACCGCGCGTTCCAGGCGCGCGACGCGGCGGCGATGGGCGCCTGCTATCACCCCGCGATCGAATTTTCCGATCCGGTCTTCCCCGGGCTGCGCGGGCGGGAAGCCGGCGCGATGTGGGCGATGCTCTGCGCGCGCGCCCAGGACCTGGCGATCGATCTCGGCGAGGTCCACGCCGACGACGCGCGCGGCCGCGCGCACTGGGAAGCGCGCTACACCTTCTCGCCCACCGGCCGGCGCGTGCACAACGCGATCGACGCGGCGTTCGAGTTCCGCGACGGGCTGATCGCGCGTCACGTCGACCGCTTCGGCTTCTGGCGCTGGGCGCGGCAGGCGCTCGGGCCGGCGGGCTGGGCGCTCGGCTGGACGCCGATGCTGCGCAGCCGCGTCCGCTCGCAGGCGCGCCGCGGGCTGGCGGCGTTCCTCGACGCTCAGCGCGCGCGCTAGCGCGCCGGCTCGCGCTGCAGCAGGCCGTTGCGCTCGCCCGCCTCGACCATGCGGGCGCACTGCGCCGGCGCGAGGGTCGCGTTCTCCGGCGCCGTCCGGTCGCGCATCAGGTTTCCCGGCTCGACCGAGTGCGCGCCCGAGTCCATGAGCACGTGCGCGAGCTCGTGCGCAAGCGCGACCGGCAGGTCGCGGATGTACGCGGTGACCCAGACGGTGAACGCGAGCTCAGGGCGCGTCGCGCTGTTGCCGGTGCCGAACGCCTCGGCGTCGAAGGTCGGCACGTGGCGCGAATCGCGCACGAAGAACAGCGCGGGCTTCGCCGGCCGCACCCGGCGCACGAGCTCGCGCGAGACCGGCGTCCAGAGGTAGCGGTAGCCCGGATCGCCCCCCTCGAACCGGTAGAGCTCCGCGCGCTCGAGCCGGATCCCGCACTGCGCGAGGAGCGCGCCCGCCGCGCGCACCGCCGTCACGATCGCTTCCGGCTTCCAGGTCGTGTCGACGAAAGCGACGAGATCGAGCTGCAGCCGGTGGGTGGCGGGCGCCGCGCCCGCGTACGGCAGCTCGTGCTCGGGCAGCGGCCACGTGTCCGCGAGCCGCAGCGGCGCGGCGGGCTGCGCGTGCGCGGCGAGCGCCGCGACGGCGAGGCAGGCGAGCGGGACGATGCGCACCATGGCCCGATTCTAGATGCGGTTGAAGTTTCCACTCCCACGGTGCATAGTCCGGCCGGTCGATTCGGCCCGCTTACGCCATGCCACGGCTCGTCGTTCCGGCGCTCGTGCTCGCCGCGCTCGCCACGCCCGCCCTGCCGCATCACGGCTGGAGCGAGTACGACGGCGCGCAGTCGCTCGTGCTCACCGGCAAGATCGTCGCGTCGGGGTACGAGCACCCGCACGGCCACATCCGGCTGCAGACGGCCGCGAAGACGTGGAACGTCGTGCTCGCGCCGCCGACGCGCATGTCCAACCGCGGGCTGCCGCAGGACGCGCTCAGGGTCGGCAACACCGCGACGGTGGTCGGCTACCCGAATCGCAGCAAGCCCGACGAGATGCGCGCCGAGCGCATCACGGTGGACGGCAGGACCGTCGAGCTGAGGTAGCGCGCGGCGCGCGGCGCAGGGGCGGCCCGAGAAAGCCCCCCGCCGCGGCGGCGCGCAGAGGAGGAGCGAGCGCGCCCCCGCGCGCGGCCGGAGGACATGGACATCGCCGAATGGCTGTCGGCGCTCGAGCATTCGCCGCTCGCGCAGCTGATGCGGCACTCGCTGTGGACCTACCCGGTGGTCGAGGTCGCCCACATCGCCGGGTTCGCGCTCCTGGTCGGCGCGGTCGCACTCTTCGATCTGCGCCTGCTCGGCTTCTCGCGCACGGTGTCGATCCGGGCGCTCGAGCGCCATCTCCTGCCGTGGGCGTGGGCCGCGCTCCTGCTGATCGTTCCGAGCGGCGCGGCCATGTTCGCGGCGCACGCGACCGACTTCGTCGCCAACCCGGCGCTGCGCGTGAAGCTCGTCCTGATCGCGCTCGCCGCGGCGAACGCCGCGGTCTTCCACGGCGGCGTGTACCGCTCGGTGGCGTCGTGGGACCAGCACTACCCCACCCCGCGGGCCGCGAAGGGCGCCGCGCTGCTCTCGCTCGCGCTCTGGCTCGGGGTCGTCACCTGCGGGCGGCTGATCGCGTACCTATAATCGGCGCATGCGCCACGCGCTCCGCGCCTGCCTCGTCGCGCTCGTGCTCGCCGCCTGCGCCGCGCCGACCCGGATCGTGCTGGAGTGGCAGGACCCGGCCTTCGCCGGCGGCCGCTTCGAGCGCGTGTTCGTCGTCGGCGTCACGCACGAGGCGACCGTGCGCCGCGTCTTCGAGGACGCGTTCTGCGCCCAGCTGCGCGCGCGCGCCGTCGAGTGCGTCCAGAGCTACACGCTCGTGCCCGAGGACGGCGTCGCGTCGCGCAGCCGCTACGACGGCGCGGTGGCGCAGGCGCGCGCCGACGGCGTCTTCATCGCCCGGGTGCTGCGGGTCGAGCGGCGCACCGAGGTGTTCCCGACCGCGCCGTTTGCCTTCGGCGGGGCGTACGGCTTCTACGGGTCGGCGTGGGGCGGCCCGCTGTTCATGGGCTACGGCGCCGCGCCGACGGTGATCCAGTTCGACCAGGCGTTCGTGGAGAGCCGCCTGTTCGCGGTGAAGAGCGACCAGCCGGTGTGGACCGCGCAGAGCGAGATCTTCGCCCCGAGCAACCCGCGGCGCGACGCGGACGACTTCGCGCGCCGGATGATCGACGCGCTCGCCGCGCGCAGGCTCATCTAGCGCGGCCGGACCGGCGCGCGGCCGGCGCGGCGCGGCGCTACGCGTGCCGCCGGATGAACTCGCGGATGCGCGGGGCGATCGTCTCGCGCCACCTGCGCCCGCTGAAGATGCCGTAGTGCCCCACGTCCGGCACCAGATAGTGCTCGCGGCGCCGGGCCGGGATGCCGGAGCACAGCGCATGCGCCGCCTCGGTCTGGCCGTTGCCCGAGATGTCGTCGAGCGCGCCCTCGATCGTGAGCAGCGCGCTGCGGGTGATCGCCTGCGGCCGCACCGGCTGCCCGCGCACGCGCATGGTGCCGTTGGCGAGCGCGAACTCCTGGAACACGGTGCGGATGGTGTCCAGGTAGTACTCCGCCGGCATGTCGAGCACCGCGTTGTACTCGTCGTAGAAGCGCCGGTGCGCGCCGGCGCTCTCGCCGTCGCCGGCCACCAGGTGCAGGTAGTAGTCCCAGTGCGCGTCGGCGTGGCGGTCCTGGTTCATCGCGACGAACCCGGCGTGCTGGAGGAAGCCGGGGTAGACGCGGCGCATGAAACCCGGGTACTTGGCCGGGACGCGCTCGATCAGGCGCCGGTCGAACCACGACAGCGGGCGGTTCAGCGCGAGGCTGGTGACGGCCGTGGGGCTGCGGCGCGCGTCGATCGGACCGCCCATCATCGTCATGGTGCGCGGGGCCACGGGCTCGGCGTCGGCCGCCATCAACGACACCGCGGCGAGCACCGGGACGGTCGGCTGGCACACCGAGACGACGTGCACCTCGGGCCCGAGATGGCGGAGGAAGTCGCGCACGTAGTCGACGTAGTCGTCCAGGTGGAACGCGCCGTCCGCGATCGGCACCATCTTCGCGTCGACCCAGTCGGTGATGTAGACCTCGTGATCCGGCAGCAGCGCGCGCACGGTGTCGCGCAGCAGGGTCGCGAAGTGCCCCGAGAGCGGCGCGACCAGGAGCACCACCGGATCGCGGCGCGCGGCGGCGCGCTCGAAGTGCAGCAGGCGGCAGAACGGCTTGCGCAGCGCGACGCGCTCGCTCACCGCGACCTCGACGCCGCCGACGAGGGCGCGCTGCAGCCCGAACTCGGGCTTCTCGTAGCGCCGGGTCAGGCGGTGGATCAGCTCCGCGGAGGCGGCCACCCGCTTCGCGCCGGGCGCGTAGGCGAGCGGGCTGAACGGGTGGGAAAAGAGCTCGTGGTGGGTCTTCGCCCAGACGTTCCACGGCGCGAGCAGCGCGTGGTGCATCTCGTGCAGCGCGTAGAGCACTCCCTGACCTCCTGTCTTAACGAGACGGTTAACAGGCCTGCCGCGTTATACCAGAGGAGTTGCTGCAGCGCACTAAAGCGTGCGTCGATGGTCCGCAACGGGTCACGCCGGGGCGCGGCGGCGGCGCAGGAGCAGGTTGTTGGCGACCAGGGCGCCGATCACGAGCGCCGCCCCGCCGATCTCGAACGCGTCGAACGGCGTGCCGAGCGCGATGCCGATCGCGAACGCGACGATCGGCACCAGGTTCGCGAGCAGCGCCGCGTTGAGCGGGCCGACGCGCTGGATGCCGGCGATCCAGCACAGCACCCCGACGATCGAGGTGACGACGATGAGGTAGGCGACCTCCCAGCCGTGCGCGCGCAGCGCCACCGCGTCCGGCACCACCGCGCCGAGCGCCGTGGCCGCCAGCGCGAACGCGAACAGCGCGGCCGCGCCCGGAATGCACGTGAGCGTCATGTAGCGGATCGCGCTGAACCCCGCGAACCGCACCACGCCGAGCGAGTACACCACCCAGCACACCGCGGCAGCGAGCGCGAGGAGGTCGCCGACCAGCGACCCGCCGGCGAGCGCCGCCGCCGGGTCGCCGTGCGTCGCCACGAAGAACACGCCGACGAACGCCACCGCCATGCACGCGAGCGTGACGTTCGCGGGACGCACGCCGCGCCACGCCCACTGCGCGAGCGCGGTGATCGGCGCCTGCAGCGCGTTGATGAGCGCGACGTGCTCGGCCTTGCTGTACTGCAGCCCGATGAAGGCGAGCGTGTTGAAGCCGCCGAAGCCGACCACGCCGATCACCGCCGCGGCGGCGAAGCGGCCCTCGAAGCCGAACGCGCCGCGCCCCTCGACCGCCGCCAGGATCGCGGCGAACGCGAGCACGGTCACGCCATAGCGGATCGCCGCGAGCCAGAACGGATCGATTCCCGCCACCGCCGCCTTGCCGACGGGAAAGGTGGCGCCCCAGGACAGCACGGTGACGAGGACCAGCGCGATGCCGGCGGCGAAGCGGTCCTGTCTCATCGTGGAAGCGCCCGCGCCCGCCGGGCGCGCACGGCGGGCCTGCGGCGGCGGCGGTCGATCGGCCTTCCCCGCCCCGCTACGCCGCCTTCTTCCGTCCGAGCTCCTCGTCGCGCAGCGTGCGCCGCAGGATCTTCCCGACGTTGGTCTTCGGCAGGTCGGCGCGAAACTCGATGTAGCGCGGGCGCTTGTACCCGGTGAGGTGCGCTTCGCAGTGCCGGCGGATCGCGTCCTCGGTCAGGGCGGGATCCTTCTTGACGATGAACACCTTGACCGCCTCGCCCGACTTCGCGTCCGGCACCCCGATCGCGGCGCACTCGAGCACCCCCGGGTGCAGCGCGAGCACGCCCTCGACCTCGTTCGGGTACACGTTGAAGCCCGAGACGAGGATCATGTCCTTCTTCCGGTCGACGATGCGGATGAACCCCTCCCGGTCCATGTAGCCGATGTCGCCGGTCATGAAGAACCCGTCGGGCGTCATCACCTTCGCGGTCTCCTCGGGGCGCTGCCAGTAGCCGGCCATGACCTGCGGGCCCTTGATGCAGATCTCGCCGGTGCACTGCTCCAGCGCCTGCGCGCCGTCCCAGACCGGCAGCCAGCGCCCGTCGTCGGCGCGGATGCCGATCTCGGTCGACGGCACCGGCAGCCCGATCGAGCCGTTGTAGCCCTCGAGGTCGAGCGGATTGATGGTCGCGGCCGGCGAGGTCTCGGTGAGCCCGTACGCCTCGACGAGCGTGACGCCGGTCACCTGCTTCCAGCGCTCGGCGACCGCCTGCTGCACCGCCATCCCGCCGCCGAGCGCGATCCTCAGCGGCCGGAAGTCGAGCCGGGCGAAGTCCGGGTTGTTGAGCAGCGCGTTGAACAGCGTGTTGACCCCGGTGATGATCGTGAAGCGGTGCCGGGCGAGCTCCTTGACGAACCCGGGGATGTCGCGCGGGTTGGTGACGAGGACGTTGCAGCCGCCGAGCTTCATGAACACCAGGCAGTTCGCCGTCAGCGAGAAGATGTGGTAGAGCGGCAGCGCGGTGATGATCACCTTCGCCTCGCCCTCGCCCATGAACGGCAGGAGCCAGGACGCGGACTGCTCGAGGTTGGCGAGGATGTTCCGGTGCAGCAGCATCGCGCCCTTGGCGACCCCCGTGGTGCCGCCGGTGTACTGCAGGAACGCGATGTCGTCCTGGCCGAGCGCGACCGGCTTCAGCTCGGCGCGCGCGCCCTGCGCGAGCGCGTCGCCGAAGCGCAGCGCATCCGGCAGCTCGAACGCCGGCACCATCTTCTTCACGTGGCGCACGACGAAGTCGACGATCCTGCCCTTGAACCCGAGCAGCTCGCCGAGCGAGGTCACGACCACCTTCTTCACCGGCGTGCGCGCCAGCACCTGCTGCAGCGTCGCGGCGAAGTTCTCGAGGATGACGATTACCTCGGCGCCGGAGTCCTTGAGCTGGTGCTCGAGCTCGCGCGCGGTGTAGAGCGGGTTCACGTTCACCACGATGCCGCCGGCGCGATGGGTGCCGAACAGCGCCACCGGGTACTGCAGCACGTTCGGCATCATGATCGCGACGCGCCCGCCCTTGCCGAAGCCGCCCGCCTGCAGCCAGCCGGCGAACGCGCGCGACAGCCGGTCGAGCTCCGCGAACGTGAGCGTCTTGCCCATGCAGTGGTACGCGGGCCGCTGCGCGTACTTCCGGACGCTCGCCTCGAAGAGATCCTTCACCGACGCGAACTCGTCCCAGCGCACCTCGTGCGGCACGCCGCGCGGATAGCGCTTCAACCACACTTTCTCCACGCTCACTCTCCTCTCGTCGCCGCGCGGGTCGGGCGCGGACTCCTGACTGGTGCGGGTCTGGACGGCCTCTTCGCCGGCCGGCGGCCTGCGGCCGGTCGGGGGGCAGGGGATTATGCGGAAACCCCGGTTCGCCCGCCACGGCCCGCCGCCGTCGCGCTCGCGGCCGCGCTACCGCCGGGCCTGGGCCCGCGGCGCAGGCGCCCGCCGCACGCGCCCCGCCAGCGCGATCGCGAGCC
>JAGVSZ010000264.1 GCA_019137045.1 Betaproteobacteria bacterium | reverse complement strand
ATCGCGCGTGCGTGCGTGCTGAAACAGGCGCTCGCGCAGGCGCTCGAGGCCTTTCTCGCCGTCCTCGACCGCTACACGCTCGCCGACCTCATCGCGCCGGCGCGGCCGCTCGCGCGCATGCTCGCGCTGGCGCGCTGACCTCGCGGCGCGAGCCCGGCCGCGGCGCGGACCCGCAGCGGGAAGGCGCGCGATCGATTGTCACCGCGGTAGAATCGCCGGCACACGAGCGGGGCGCGGCGCACGCGGCCGCGCGCAGTCGCCGCCGCCGGCCTGCCGTTTGTGCCCGAAATCCCCCTGCTCCACCTCGAGGAGAAGACGATGTCGAGACTCCGCCGCGCGATCGGCCTCACGCTCACCCTCGCGCTGTCCGCGCTGCCGCAGGCCGTCCTCGCGCAGGCCTACCCGTCGAAGCCCGTCCGCATCGTCGTGCCCTATCCGGCGGGCGGCGGCGTCGACGGCATCGCGCGCCCGATCGCGGAGCGGCTCGCCCAGAAATGGGGTCAGCCGGTGATCGTCGAGAACAAGCCCGGCGCGGCGACGCTCATCGGCGCGGAAGCGGTCGCCAAGGCCGCTCCGGACGGCTACACGCTCCTCCTCACCAGCGATTCGACCATCACCAGCAATCCGTTCATCTACGCGCGGCTGCCGTACGACCCGGTCAAGGACCTCGCGCCGGTGACGCAGCTCATCGGCCTCCCCCAGATGGTGGTCGCGCATCCATCGCTGAGCGCCAACACGCTCGGCGAGCTGGTGACCCTCGCGCGCACCCATCCCAACATCAGCTACGGCTCGTACGGCAGCGGCAGCCAGCCCAACCTGCTGTTCGAGGCCCTGAAGCAGCAGACGGGAATCCAGCTCCTGCACGTCCCCTACAAGGGCATCGCACCCGCGGTGACCGCCGCGCTCGCCGGCGAGGTCCAGCTGACGATGGCGGCCGCGTCCGTGTCGCAGGGGCACATCAAGGCGGGCAAGCTGAAGCCGCTCGCCATCGCGCGCAGCGAGCGCCTGCCCCTCATGCCGGACGTGCCGACCCTCCGGGAAGCCGGGTACCCCGACATCGACCCGAAGTCCTGGTTCGGACTCTTCGCCACCGCCGGCACGCCGCCGGAGATCATCGCGGAGATCCAGAAGGAGGTCGCGGCCATGTTCGCCGACCCGGCGTTCCGCGAGAAGCACATGCTCCAGCGCGGCTTCGACCCGGTGCTCTCCACGCCGGCCGAGTTCGCGCGCTTCATCCAGGAGGACATGAAGCAGAAGGCGCGGCTGGTGAAGGTGTCGGGCGCAAAGGCGGAGTAGCGCGCGCCGGCGCCCGGCCCGGCGCGCGTGCGCGAACTCCAGCTTGCGCCGGCCGCCCGATCCCTGGATGATCGTCGCCTGACGCGCGCAAGGCGGGCCGCAGCGCGCGCCGTTCGCCGGTCCGCCGCCCGAGCGCGCGGCGGATCGGCAACTACCGGGAGGAGTCGAGCGATGCGCGTATCGCGCGCGGTGCAGTGGGGTTCGTTGACCGGCATGCGCAAGGTCGAGACCCCGGAGCAGATGACCGAGGAGTACCGCTCGACGCTGCTCAAGATCGTCTACGCGCTCGCGTCCACCGAGTTCGCCTCGGTGGAGCAGCATCAGCCGTGGATCAACCAGGGGCCGACCGCCGAGGATCGCTTCATCCAGGCCCAGATCGCGGCCGACGAGGCGCACCAGGGCTTCATCGACTGCCGCATGCTGCGCCACTTCGGCGCCGACGGCGAGGAGATGGCCGAGGGGCTCCTGAAGCTGCGCATGGGCCAGCACCCGATCGCCGCGTTCAACGTCCCGATGGAGAGCTGGGTCGAGGTGGTGGGCTTCTGCTTCTGCATGGACCTCGTCGCCTGGTATCACCTGCGCGCCATGGAGGACTGCAGCTACGCGCCGCTCGCGCGCGAGATGACCACCATGGTGGGCGAGGAGAAGTTCCACGCCTCGTTCGGCGCCCGGCGCATGAAGGACCTGGTGCGCGACGCGCGCTACCAGGACCTCGCCGGCGCGGGCGCGGCCGAAGCGCAGCGCGCGCTCGACAAGTGGTATCCGCACGCGCTCGACACGTTCGGGTCGGCCTCGTCCAAGTTCAGCGAGCTCGCGGTCGCCCACGGCATCCGCCGCTGGGGGAACGAGGAGCTGCGCCAGATGTGGCGCCAGGACATCGACCCGCAGATCGAGAAGCTCGGCCTGCGCGTGCCCGATCCCGAAGCGGGCCGCTCGATCCGCTGACGGCGCGGGGCGTGGCCCCGGCGGCCGTGCGGGGCCCGGTCGGCGCCCCGCGCGCCGCTCAGGCGGTGGCCGGGAAGCGGGCGACGCCGCCGTGCGAGGCCGACCACTCGGCCGGCTGGTGGAGGAATTTCTCCACTTCCGTGAGCGTCCGGGTGTCGAAGTACTTGTACTTCTTCGCCACCTCCAGGACGTCCCACCAGGTCGCGAGGCTGTGGAGCTTGACGTCGAGGTCGGCGAGGATCCGGTCGCTCTCCTCGAAGATCGAGTAGTAGAAGATCACGAACACGTGGTCGACGCGCGCCCCGGCCGCGCGCAGCGCCTGGCAGAAGTTGATCTTGCTGCGCCCGTCGGTGGTGAGGTCCTCCACCAGCAGCGCCCGCACCCCCTCGGGCAGGTGGCCCTCGATCTGCGCGTTGCGGCCGAAGCCTTTCGGCTTCTTGCGCACGTACTGCATCGGCAGCATCAGCGCCTCGGCGATCCAGGCCGCGAACGGGATGCCGGCCGTCTCCCCGCCGACGATCGTGTCGATCGACTCGAAGCCCACGTCGCGCAGGATCGTCGAGCCGGAGAAGTCCACCAGCGTGCGCCGCAGCCGCGGGTAGGAGATGATCTTGCGGCAGTCGATGTACACCGGGCTCGCCCAGCCCGAGGTGAAGATGAACGGCTTCTCCGCGTTGAAGAGCACCGCGTCGATCTCGAGCAGCATCTTGGCGGTGGTCTCGGCGATGAGCGTGCGGTCCGCGAAGCTGAAGGTGGTCATGAGAGTCCCGGGCGGTTGGCGGCGGCGCGCAGCATTGTACGGTTCCGCGGCGCTTCCTGGCGAACGCGCGCCCGCGGCGCCGGCCCCGCGGTGCGTCGGCCCCGTCCCCATGGCGGTGCGCGCGCCGGCCCGGTTATCATTCGCACCCTGCATCGGACCCCGCGGGCACGACCGGTCGCCCGGCGGTCCCGCGTGCGGAAGCAGGAGCAGGCGGGGCCGCGTCCACCGGGCCGAAGCGCGCGCAGGGCGCGGCGAAAACATCGTCCACGGTACGGCTATGGAGCGACGAGGAGCGCGGCCCGAACCGCTCTTCGCCGGTGTTCGTTTCACCGTTGTTTCGTTTAGGAGATCACAGTGATGACAGGCAAGGGACTGAAGCCGGCGGCGGCCGTCGCGTTCGCGCTCGCGCTGGTGGCGGGAGGCGCGCAGGCGCAGACGGCGAAGTACGTGGCGAAGATCGGGCATTTGGAAGCCCCCACCCAGCCGCGCCACAAGGCGCTCGAGAAGGTCGCGCAGCTCGTTAACGAGCGCACCAAGGGCGAGGTCGAGTTCAAGCTCTACCCCTCGTCCCAGCTCGGCAACGCCCGCCAGATGGTCGAGGGCGTGCAGTTCGGCTCCATCGAGGCGACGGTGATGCCGGCCGCGTTCCTCGGCGGGTTCAACCCGGCGGTGTCGATTCTCGACCTGCCCTACCTCTACCCGACCGACCGCGCGAAGTCGCAGAAGCTGCGTGACGGGCCGTTCGGCAAGGCGATCCTGCAGTCGTTCAACTCCAAGGGCTTCGTCGCGCTGACGCTCTGGCCCAACGGCCGCAAGAGCCTCACGTCCAACAAGGGGCTCGACTCCATCGATGCCTTCAAGGGGCAGAAGTTCCGCGTGATGGACTCCAAGATCCTGGTCGAGCAGTTCGCGAGCGTGGGCGCCTCGGCCATCCCGATCCAGTTCGGCGAGCTCTACACCGCGCTGCAGACCGGCGTCGTGGACGGACAGGAGAACCCGCTCGACACGATCACCACGATGAAGTTCCACGAGGTGCAGAAGAACCTGGTCGTGACCGAGCACGGGGCGATGGAGGACGTCGTGCTGTTCAACCCGAAGTGGTGGAACAGCCTGCCCGCCGGACACCGCGAGGTGATC
Source organism: Betaproteobacteria bacterium (assembly GCA_019137045.1). GTDB lineage: Bacteria > Pseudomonadota > Gammaproteobacteria > Burkholderiales > SG8-39 > JAGVSZ01. The sequence goes on along the minus strand of JAGVSZ010000264.1, from coordinate 26,609 downwards.
GCGAAGGCCTTCGACGAGGTGCGCCCCGAGCTCGAGCGGATGAAGGACCAGGCGCAGACCGACGCGCTCGCCCTGGCCAAGACCGGCCATATTTCGGTGCGCGTCGCCGACGAGGCCGAGCGGGCCAGGCTGCGGGCGGCGATGTACCCGCGCGCGCGCGCCGCGTACCTCGAGCGCACCGGCGCCGAGGGCAAGAAGCTCATCGAGATCTACGAAGTGGAGTTCAAGAAGCTCTGAGTCTGCGCAACTCCCCCGCGCCGCGGCGCAGCCGCCGCGGCGCGGCCGGCGAAAAGGGGGAACGGCCGTGAACGCGGCGATGAGGGTCATCCGCGCGCTCGAGCGCTGGACGCTGACGGTGCTGCTGGTCGGGATGTCGCTCGGCTACGCCGGCCAGGTCGCGATCCGCGCGCTCTCGCCCGAGCTCGCGACGCGCACCTCGTGGGTCGAGGAGCTCACCGTGTTCGCGATGGTGTGGCTCGCGTTCCTCGGGCTGGGGATTGCGCTGGAGCGCGGGCGGCACGTGGCGATGGAGAGCTTCGTCGAGCGGTTTCCGCCCGCGCTGCACGAGTGGATGTTCCGGGTCATCAACCTGACCGGCCTCGCGTTCGTCGCCTACCTCGCCAAGCTCGGCTGGGACATCACCGTATTCGTGCGCGAGAGCGGGCAGATCAGCCCGGTGCTGGACGTCTCCATGGCATGGCTGTACGGCGTGCTCCCGGTCGGCTTCGGGCTGCTCGCGCTGCGCTACCTGCTCGAGCTCGTGGGCTACAGCGACCGCTCGCGGCTGCGCGCCCAGAGCCACCTGGAGAGCTAGCGTGATCGTCCTCGCGCTGTTCGTGCTCGCGATCGCGATGCTGGTGCTCGGCTTCGAGATGCTGCTGGTGATGGGCGTGCCGGCGCTGCTCACCAAGTGGATCTTCTTCCGCGACCTGCCCGAGATCGTCGCGGTGCAGAAGATGCTCGGCGGGGTGCAGGTGGTGACGCTGCTCGCGATTCCGTTCTTCATCTTCGCCGCCGACATCATGTCGCACGGCCAGATCGCCTCGCGCCTGACCGACATGGTGCGCCGCCTGATCGGCCACTACAGCGGCGGCCTCGGCCACGCGACGGTGGTCTCGATGATGACCTTCGGCGCGATCAGCGGCTCGGCGCCGGCCACCGTCGCGGCGCTCGGGCGCCTGACCCACCCGGAGCTCGTCCGGGCGGGCTACCGCGAGAAGTTCACCCTCGGCCTGATCGCCTCCGCGGCCGAGTGCGCCCTGCTCATTCCGCCGAGCATCACGTTCATCATCTACGGCTGGCTGACCGGGACGTCGATCGCGGCGCTGTTCGCCGGTGGCCTCGTGGTGGGAATCGTGCTCGGCCTCGCCTTCATGGCGCAGGTGCAGCTGGAGACCTGGCGCACCGGCGCAAGGGCGGCCGACGCGCCCAAGCCGGGCGAGCGCTGGCTGGCGGTCAAGCGCGGGCTGCTCGGCATGTTCGTCGCCGGCCTGGTGCTGGTCGGCATCTACGCCGGCTTCTTCACCGCGACCGAGGCGGCGGCCGTGGCGGTGGTGCTCGCGCTCGTGGTCGAGCTCTTCGTCTACCGCTCGCTCAGCTTCCGGGACGTCGCCCGCATCGCCGAGGGAAGCGCGATCACGACCGTGGTGGTGTTCATCCTGCTCGCGATGGGGACGTTCCTGTCCACCTTCCTCACGCTCGCGGACGTGCACACGAAGATTCTCGCCTGGATCCAGGGCGCGGGCCTCAACTGGGTGGCGTTCCTGATGGTGGTGAACGTGATCCTGTTCGTGGCCGGCATGTTCGTCGACCCGAACTCGATCCTGCTGCTCTTCGTCCCGGTCCTGTTCCCGGTCGCGCAGGCGCTCGGGATCGACCCGGTGCACTTCGGCATGGTGGTCACGCTCAACATCTGCGTCGGCATGATCACGCCGCCGTTCGGGCTCGACCTCTTCGTCGCCTCCAGTACCCTGAGGCGGCCGGTCGACCTGATCATCGGCGGGATCTGGCCGTTCGTGCTGACCAACATCGTGGTGCTGCTCATCATCAGCTATGTGCCGCCGATCTCCACCGCGCTGCCGCGGCTCATCCTGTAGAGCGCCGCGAGCGCCCACGCAGGAGTGACGGATGACGGTCGCCCAGCCGCCCGCCGCACCGACCGGCTTCCCGGTCGGCAACGCCCCCTGCGTCGTGCGCGCCAACCGCGCGGTCAACGACCGCTACCGCCACCTCGTGCTCGAGGCGCCGCCCCCGCTCTGCCGCGCGACCCCGGGCCAGTTCTTCCACCTGCTGTGCCCGCCGTTCGTCGACAACGAACCTTATCTGCGCCGCCCGATGAGCGTGTATCGCGTCGCGCCGGAGGAGCAGGCGATCGAGTTCCTCTACAACGTCGTCGGCGCGGGGACGCGGTCGCTCGCGCGGCTCGTGGCCGGCGACACGATGAGCGTCATGGGCCCGCTCGGGACGGGCTTCACGATCGAGCCGGCGTACCGTCACATCCTGATGGTGGCGCGCGGCGTCGGGCTCGCGACCATGGCCCCGGTCGTGCCCTGGGCGTGCCGGCGCGGCATCCGCGTGACCGCGATCCTCTCGGCCCGCTCGCCGCAGGACCTGATGGAGCGCGAGTTCGCGCAGCGGGAAGACATCCGCGTGCATCCGGTGTTCGACCAGGACGGCACCTCCGCCGTCGGGCGGGTCGAGGCGCTGCTGCGCGGCATCCTCGACGCGGACCGTCCCGACGCGATGTTCACCTGCGGGTCCAACCGCCTGATGACGCTGCTCCAGCGGCTCGGCACCGAGTACGGCGTCTACGGCGAGATCGCGCTCGAGCAGCAGATGGCGTGCGGGCTGGGCGTGTGCCTGTGCTGCGTCCGCCCGATCCGGGTCGGCGGCGAGATCGAGCACCAGCGCGTGTGCTGCGAGGGCCCGGTGTTCGACCTCCAGCAGGTGGCCGGCACCTGGCGCCACGGCTGAGGGGCGGGGAGAACGGGAAATGGTCGACCTCTCGGTGCGGGTGGGCGCGCTCACGCTCAAGAATCCGGTGATGCCGGCCTCGGGCTGCTTCTCGCACGAGTTCGGCCAGGTGTTCGACCTCGGCCGGCTGGGCGCGCTCGTCACCAAGAGCGTGACGCCGAAGCTGCGCAAGGGAAACCCGATCCCGCGCGTGGCCGAGGTGTCGCAGGGCATGCTCAACTCGATCGGCATTCCGAGCAAGGGCATCGACCACTACGTGCGCGAGACCGTGCCGCTGTTCGCCGCCCATTCGTCGCCGCTCGTCGCGAGCGTGTCGGCCGACACGGTGGCGGAGTTCGCGCAGGCGACCGCCGCGCTCAGCGTGCCGGGGGTGGCGGTGATCGAGGCCAACATCTCGTGCCCGAACCTGGAGGCCGACGGGCACGCCTTCGCGATGTTGCCCGACACGACCTACGCCGCGGTGTCGGCCATCAAGCGCGCCACGCCGCTGCCGGTGTGGGCGAAGCTCACGCCCAACACCGGCGACATCAAGGCGATCGCGCTCGCGGCCGAGCGGGCGGGCGCCGACGCGCTCGTGGTGGCCAACACGATCCTCGGCATGACGATCGACGTGAACAGCTTCCGGCCGACGCTCGGCAACGTGATGGGCGGCCTCTCGGGCCCGGCGATCAAGCCGATCGCGCTGCGGCTCGTGTTCCAGTGCGCCGAGGTGGTGTCGATCCCGATCATCGGCTGCGGCGGCATCGCGCGCGGCGAGGACGTGGTCGAGTTCATGCTCGCCGGCGCGACCGCGGTGCAGGTGGGCACCGCCTCGTTCGTCCACGCCGACGCCATGATCCGCATCCTGGAGGAGCTGCAGGCGTTCTGCGAGGCGCGCGGGATCGGGCGCGTCGCGGATCTGGTCCACCGGGCGCGGGTCGAGCACGAACCGATCGAGTGGTAGGCCCGGGTGGGCAGCCTCGCGCCCTTCGACGCCGGCTACGCCGCGCTCGCCGAGTCGCTCTTCGCGCACGTGCGCTCGCTCAGCCGCGACGGCCGCGGCGTCACGCGCCCCTCCTACAGCGACGTGGAGACCGGGGTGCTCGCCTACCTCGAGCGGACCGCGCGGAGCGAGGGGATCGAGACCGCCTATGACGCCGCCGGCAACCTCTGGATGACGGTGGCCGGCGGCGCCCCGGACCGGCCGCGCGTCGTCACCGGCTCGCACGCCGACTCGGTGCCGAAGGGCGGCAACTACGACGGCCTCGCCGGGATCGTCGCGGGTCTCGTGTGCGCCATCCGGATGCGGCGCGAGGGCGCGACGCCCGGGCGCCCGTTCGCCACGGTGGCCTTCCGCGGCGAGGAGAGCGCGTGGTTCGGGAAGCCCTACCTCGGCTCGGCGGCGCTGCTCGGCAAGCTGACCGAGCAGGACCTCGCGCTCAAGCACCGCGACACCGGCTATCCGCTCATGTTCTACATGCGCGCGGCGGGTGCGGATCCGCAGCGCCTGACCCGCGGCGAGCCGCTCGTCGATCCGCGCTCGATCGCCGCCTACTTCGAGGTGCACATCGAGCAGGGGCCGGTGCTCGAGGACGCCGGCCGCCCGGTCGGGATCGTCACCGGGATCCGCGGCAACTTCCGCCATCGCGCCATTCGCTGCGCGGGGACCGCCGGCCACTCGGGCGCGGTGCCGAAGCGCATGCGCCAGGACGCGGTGTTCGCCGTCGCCGACCTGCTCTCGCGCGTCGAGGAGGCCTGGGACGAGTGGATGCAGGGCGGCCACGACCTGGTCGTCACGAGCGGCGTGCTCCACACCAACGCCGACACGCACGCGCCGTCGATCATCCCCGGCGAGGTCTGGTTCAGCCTCGAGGCGCGCAGCCAGTCGCAGGCGACCCTGGAAGGGTTCCGGCAGGCGATCGTGGCCGAGTGCGACTCGATCAGCGCGGCGCGCGGGGTGCAGTTCGAGTTCGACCCGCCGATCTTCTCCGCGCCGGCCACGATGGACCGCGCGCTGGTGGACGCGCTCGCCGGCGCCTGCGCCGCGCGCGGGCTGAGCTACATGCGCATCCCGAGCGGCGCCGGGCACGACGCGGCGCTGTTCGCCAACGCCGGGGTGCCGTCGGCGATGGTCTTCGTCCGCAACCAGCACGGCTCGCACAACCCGGACGAGGGCATGCGGCTCGACGACTTCATGCTGGCCACGGAGCTCCTCTACGAGGCGGTGAGCGCCGTGTGAGCGCGGCGCCGCGCACCGCGCGTGCCGGCGCCGCACCTTCTCCCGCTGCGGGGGTCCCCGGCCCGTTCAGACCGCCCAGCTGACCCCGCCCATGCCGCAGCGCAGCGGCACCGACGGGACGTAGAAGTCGGTCTGCGCGGCGCGCCCGCCCGCGGCGCCCAGCGCGACGATCCAGGCGAGGAGCTCGACGGTGCCGCCGTCGCCGGCGGCGATCATCTTCTCGATCGTCAGCTCGCGCAGCACGCGCTGCGCGTCGCCGGTGCCGAGGAGCTCCAGGAACCAGCGGTCGAACTTCTCGTCGACGGCGAAATAGCGCGGACCGCCGGGGTCGTGCGAGAGGCCGCCGGTGGCCATGATCGCGACGCGCGCCTGCGCGGGCCAGGCGCGCACCGCGTCCGCGAGCACCGTGCCGAACTCGTAGCAGCGCTGCGGCTGCGGCAGCGGCGGCACCACGCAGTTCATGTGGATCGGGACGAGCGGCACGCCGTAGTCGGGCGTGAGGAACTTGAGCGGCACCGACCAGTTGTCGTCGAACTCCAGCCGGTCGGAGAAGGCGAGATTGAAGCCGCTGCGGCCCGCGTGCCGCACGATGTGCCGCGCCAGCTCGCGCTCGCCCGCGACCTCGTAGGGCGCGATGTTCACCCAGTCGCGGAACCACTCCGCCGGCCCGCGCCAGCGCGCGGCGGTGCCCACGCACCAGTCCGGGATGCTCTCCATCGGGAAGTTGAGCAGGTGGTCGTTCGCCACGCCGACGATCACGTCCGGCCGCGCGGCGCGCAGGCGCTCGCCCATCGCGGCGTAGCCGGCGCGCAGCGCGTCCTGCTCGTGCTGCGGCGCCTTGTCGAGCCAGCCGGTCGCGCCCGGCGCATGCGCCAGCGCGATGACGGAGACGATCGTGCCCATGTCAGGCCCTCTCCTTCAGCATCTTGTCGGCGTACAGCTGCGCCGCCTCGCTCTCGTTGTGGTTGTACCCGGCGCCCTTGAAGAGACGCGTCACCTGCGGCAGGAAGTACGGGTGCACCCCGAGCTCGCCCAGGCGCCGGATGTCGGCCTGGCGCAGCGCCGTCCGCTCCGCCTCCGACAGGCCGTAGTCGCGCATCAGGCCCTCGAGGTCGGTGCGGAAGCGCGCGCGCAGCGCGGCGTCGCGGCGCACCTCGAAGATCAACTTGTTGGCGGGCAGCGTCCTGTCGGTGTCCAGAATGCTCATGCGGCTTGCTCCCTCGCGCTTGCGCTTCCGCGCGCGGCGGCGTGCTCCCGCGCGCGGCGACCGGCGCCGCGGCTCCGCCGCGCGGGCCGGTCGGCCCCGATCGTACCGCGGTCCCGCTCCGGCGCGCAGGCTCGGCGCAGCGCCTTGACACCGCTCGCGCCGGGAACCTACGATCGAACGCGAGAAGACCGACCGACGACGCGACCTCCGGTGACGCTGCCCCTCACGCTGAGCGAGAAGCTCGCGCCGCGCTCGAGCGCGCTCGTCGTGGTCGACATGCAGAACGACTTCTGCGCGCCGGGCGGGTACGTCGACCGCGTCATGGGCAAGGACGTGTCCGCCGCGGCCGCGGTCGCCGCGGCCATCGACCGCCTGCTGGCCGCGGCGCGCGCGGCCGCCGTCCCGGTCGTGTGGCTGCGCGCGGACTACTCGCGCGCGCGCATTCCGGACTCGATGAAGGTCAAGCTCGCGGCGCGCGGCATCAGCGCGACCTGCTGCGCGCCGGGCACCTGGGGCGCGGACTGGTTCGCCGCCGCCCCCGCCGGCGACGAGGCGGTCGTCACCAAGCACACCTACAGCGGCTTCTCCGGCACCGACCTCGAGCGGCGACTCGCGGCGCTCGGCCGGCGCACGCTGGTGTTCAGCGGCGTGCAGACACAGGTCTGCGTCGAGTCGACGCTGCGCGACGCGCACTCGCTCGGCTACTTCTGCGTCGTGCCGGAGGACGCGGTCGGCTCGCACACCCCGGCCCTGCACCGGGCCACGCTCGACAACGTGCGCTTCCTCTTCGGCGACGTCTGCGCTGCGGCCGACGTCCTCGCGGCCTGGCGCGCGTGAGGACGGCGCCGGCGGCGCCGCCCTCGCCGCGGGCGAGCGGGCGCTTGCGCGCCCCGGCGGTCGGTGGGACCATCGTCCGCTCGTTGCGGAGGAAGACACCATGGAAGAGCTCGAGGCGCTCAGCCTGAAGGAGATTTCCGAGAGCGTGCGCGGCGCGGTGAAGCCGGTGCGCATCCTGTGGCAGACGCCCGACACCATCGCCTTCGTCGCGCGCGGGCGCAAGGGCCGCAGCGAGTTCCACAACGACCCGAGCGACGAGGTGATGTACATGATCAGCGGCACGATGAACCTGCACTACCTCACGCCCGGCGGCGAGGAGAAGATCCTCGTGCTGCGCGAGGGCGAGATCATGCACTGCCCGGCCGGCGTCCCGCACTCGCCGCGCTTCTCGCCGGACGCGTTCCTGCTCGTGCTCGAGCGCAAGCGCCGCCCCGAGGAGCTCGACCGCTTCGACTGGTACTGCGAGAAGTGCCGCACGCCGCTCTACCAGGCGGTGCGCAAGGTGCCCGACTACAACGAGGACCCGGTGTCGCGCGTCTACGAGGAGTTCTATTCGAGCGCGGAGAAGCGCACCTGCGGCAAGTGCGGTCACGTCGCGCAACGCCCGGCGTGACGGGGGAAGCCCGAGCGAGCCCACCATGCCCAAGCAGATCGTCACCTCCGCGCGCGCGCCGACCACCGGGTTCACCGACCCGTCCACGCCTTCGCCGCTCGCGCAGGCGATCCGGGCCGGCGACCTGCTCTTCGTCTCGGGTCAGGGACCGCTCGACCCCGCGACGCGCGAGGTCGTCTCGCCCGACATCCGCGCACAGACCCGGCAGACGCTCGCCAACCTGCAGAGCATCCTCGCGGCGGCCGGCCTCACGCTGGCCCAGGTCGTGAACATGCGCGTCGTGCTGCGCAACACCGAGGACTTCCCGGCGTTCAACGAGGCCTTCCGCGACTTCATGGCGGGCGAAAAGGTCACGCGCACCTGCATCGGCGGCACGCCCCATCGCAAGGGGGTGAACGTGGAGATCGACTGCGTCGCGACGTTCGTCTGAGGGCGCGTCGCCGCTCGCGGCGTGCCGCGCGGGCGCGGGGGTGCTACGGCTTCGCCGCGGCGATCGCGGCGTAGAGCTCCGGGCGCCGATCCTCGTAGAACGTCCACTTCCTCCGCGCCGCGCGGACGACCGCGGGGTCGAGATCCGCGTAGACGATCTGCTCCGCGGTTTCGCTCGCCTGGGCCAGCACCCGCCCCATCGGGTCGATGACCATGCTCAGGCCGTAATAGGGCTCGCCCGGAGCACCGCCGGCGTCGTAGCCCACCTTGTTGCAGGCGGCCACGTAGTACAGGTTCTGGATGGCGTGCGCGCGCAGGAGCACCTCCCACCAGGGCCGCGTCACCGCGACCGTGGCGACCGGCACGAAGAGCAGGTCCGCGCCGTTGAGCCCGATGCAGCGCGCGGGCTCGGCGAGGTTGCGCTCGTAGCAGATGATGATCCCGATGCGCAGGCCGAACGGCGTCTCGAACACCGGATACCCGAGGTCGCCGGGCTTGAAGTAGAACTGCTCGGAGCCGCCGGGGATGAGCTCGGTGGTGGGGATGCTCGACTTGCGATACTTGCCGATGATGCGCCCGTCGGGGCCGAGCACCACCGCCGCGTTGTAGTGGCCGCCGGCAGCGCGCTCGAAGAGGGGAAACACCACCACCGTGCCCGTCTCGCGCGCGACCCGCGCCATGCGGTTCACCGACGGGCCGGGCACCTCTTCGGCGCTGGCGAAGTGCCGCGCGTCGTTCTCGAAGGCCATGTAGACCGTCGTGCACAGCTCGGGGAAGCCGATGATCTTCGCCCCGTTGCCCGCGGCCTCGTAGGCCATGCGCTCGGCCTTCTCGAGGTTGCGCGCCTTGTCGATGCTGCCGCTGAACTGGGCCAGCGCCACCCTGACCATGAATGACCTCCGCGGGATGCGTGTCGTCTGGCGCGCATTCTTGCATGGACCCGATTCGCCGCTTCACGGCGGGCGCAGGCGCCACCCGGTCGCTCTCGAGTGCGCGCGGGGAGCGGAAGCGGGCGCGACGTGACGGACACGCGCGCCCCGATTGCCGCGGACGCCCGGGCCCCGGTGCTACCCGGGGAGACTCGCCGCCCTGAATTATCATGCCCGCAATGAGGACCTGCCCCGTGCCCCGGCTCGAGATGGCACTCGCGGCGTCCCGGACGCGCTCGCGCGTGCCGCACGCCGATATCACCGGCCGGCTCGCGCGCGCGCCGCGCGTCGACCCGCCCGGAACCGGCGCATGAGCTGGCGCGAGCTGTCGCCGGAGGCGCTCGAGCGCGAGTACTCGCCGCGCCTGCTGGTCCCCGAGCTGCAGCCCTACCTCGATCGCTACGCCGAGCTGAGCGCCGCGGCGCGCGCCGCGCTCGCGGTGGAGCGCGACCTCGCCTACGGCGCGAGCGCGGACGAGGTGCTCGATTTCTTCCCGGCCGCCGCGCCCGCGGCGCCGGTGCACGTCTTCATCCACGGCGGTTACTGGCGCCTGCTCAGCAAGGACGAGTCGGCGTTCCCCGCCCCCGCCTTCGTACAGCACGGCGCCTGCTTCGTGGCGCTGAATTACGCGCTCGCGCCCGCGGCGAGCCTCGACGAGATCGTGCGCCAGTGCCGCAGCGCGATCGCCTGGCTGTACCGCAACGCGCGCCGGCTCGGCGGCGACCCGGAGCGCATCCACGTCTCGGGCACCTCGGCGGGCGGACACCTGGTCGCCATGCTGCTCGCGGACGGCTGGCAGGCCGGGTTCGGCCTGCCGCGCGACGCGGTCAAGGGCGGATGCGCGGTGAGCGGGATCTTCGACCTCGAGCCGCTCCTCCGCTGCTCGATCAACGACACGCTGCGTCTCGACGCGGCCATGGCCCGGCGCAACAGCCCGCTCTTCCTGCCGCCGCGGCCCGGCGCCGCGCTCGCCGTCGTGTGGGGGGAAGTCGAGACCGGCGAATGGAAGCGGCAGAATCTGGAGTACGCTTCGGCCTGCGGCAGCGCGGGGATCGAGATCCCCGGCCGCAACCACTACGACGTGATCCTGGATCTCGCCGACGCGGGCTCGCGGCTCGGAGGGCTCGCGCTGGCGCAGATGGGACTGAATCCACCATAGGAGGAACAGCATGAAGAGAGCGCTCTCACTCGCCGCCGCGCTGGCCATCGCGCTCGCGGCGGCGCCCGCGGCGGGCGAGATCAAGATCGGGTTCATCGCCACGTTCTCGGGCCCCGGCGCCGCCCTCGGGCAGGACCTGTACGACGCCTTCATGCTCGGCATCGACCACGCGGGGGGCAAGCTCGGCGGCCAGACGGTGGAGGTGATCAAGGAGGACGACCAGCTCAAGCCCGAGGTCGGCGTGCAGATCGCGCGCAAGCTGATCGAGAAGGACCGGGTGCAGATCGTCACCGGGGTGATCTTCTCGAACGTGATGATGGCGATCCACAAGCCGATCACGGACGCCGGCATCTTCTTCATCGGCTCGAACGCCGGCCCGACGCCGCTCACCGGGAAGGGCTGCAGCCCCTATTTCTTCTCCACCTCGTGGAACAACGATTCGCTGCACGAGCCGATGGGCAAGCTCGCCACCGACCTCGGCTACAAGCGCGTCTACGTGCTCGCGCCCAACTACCAGGCCGGCAAGGACGCGGTCAGCGGCTTCAAGCGCTACTTCAAGGGCCAGGTCCTCGACGAGGTGTACACGCAGGTGAACCAGCCCGACTACGCGGCGGAGATCGCGCAGGCGGTCGCCGCCAAGCCCGACGCGGTGTACGTCTTCTATCCCGGCGGCATGGGCATCAACTTCGTGCGCCAGTACCAGCAGAGCGGGCTGATCGGCAAGATTCCGCTGCTCTCGACCGCGACCATCGACGGCACGACCCTGCCCGCCCTCAAGGAGGCCGCGATCGGCGCCATCACCGCCTCGCCCTACAGCCCGGACCTGGACAACCCGCAGAACAAGCGCTTCGTCGCGGACTTCCGGAAGAAGTACGGGCGCACCCCCTCCTGGTACGCCGCGCAGAGCTACGACGCGGCGCAGCTGCTCGACTCCGCGCTGCGCAAGGTCAACGGCAGCCTCGCCAACAAGGAGGCGTTCCGCGCCGCGCTGAAGGCCGCCGACTTCAAGTCGGTCACCGGCCCGTTCCGCTTCAACACCAACCAGTTCCCGATCCGCGACTTCTACCGCGTCGACGTGGTGAAGGACGCCTCGGGCCAGGCCGCGTTCGCCGTCAAGGGCACGGTGTTCAAGGATCACGCGGACAACTACAGCAAGGAATGCGCGCTCAAGTAGCCGGTTCGTGACCGCGTCGCTGCTGTTCACCCAGCTGCTGAACGGCCTGCAGCTGGGCATCCTCCTGTTCCTGCTGTCGTCCGGGCTCACGCTCGTCTTCGGCATCATGAACTTCGTCAACCTCGCGCACGGCTCGCTGTACATGCTCGGGGCGTACTTCGCCGCCAGCGCGTTCCGCGCCACCGGCTCGTTCCTGGCGGCCGGGGTCATCGCGGTGGCGGCGACGCTCGCGCTCGGCGTCGCCGTCGAGCGCCTGGCGCTCGCGCGGCTCTACGCGCGCGACCACCTCGACCAGGTGCTGACCACCTTCGGGCTGATCCTCATCTTCAACGAGGCGGTGCGCTTCGTCTGGGGTTCGGCGCCGGTCTACATGAACGTCCCGGCGGCGCTCGCCGGCACCGTGAACCTCTTCGGCCTGCCCTACCCCGCGTACCGCTTCGCCATCATCGCCGTGGGGCTCGCGGTCGGGCTCGCCCTCTACGTCCTCATCCACCGCACGCGCGTCGGCATGCTGATCCGCGCGGGCGCGGCGAACGGCCCGATGGTGGCGGCGCTCGGCGTCAACATCCGGCTGCTCAACACCCTCGTCTTCGGCCTCGGCGCGGCGCTCGCGGCGCTGGCCGGGCTCATGGCCGGGCCGATCTTCGCCGTGCAGCCCGGGATGGGCGAGTCGATCCTCATTCTGACCCTGGTCGCCATCGTCACCGGCGGCATCGGCTCGATCCGGGGCGCGTTCTACGGCGCGCTGCTGGTCGGCGTCGTCGACACGGTGGGGCGCGCGTTCCTGCCGGCGCTGCTGCGCGAGTTCCTCGACCGCGCGCTCGCGCAGGCCGCCGGGCCGGCGCTCGCCTCGATGCTCATCTACCTGCTCATGGCGGTGGTGCTCGCGCTGCGGCCGCGCGGGCTCTTCCCGGTGAAGCGGAGCTGAGGCCATGCGGGACGCGCGCCGCGCCTTCCCGGTCGTCTTCCTCGGCCTGCTCGCGCTCGTGCCGGTCGTCGCCCACCTCACCGGCGAGCCCTACTACCTCACCGTCTTCTCGCGCATCATGGTGTTCGGCCTGGCCGCGCTCGGCCTCAACCTGATCCTCGGCTTCGGCGGCCTGGTGAGCTTCGGCCATGCGCTCTACCTCGGGATCGGCGCCTACGCGGTGGGCATCCTGTCCGCGCACGGCGTGACGAGCGGCTTCGCGCACCTCGGCGCCGCGCTCGCGGTGGGCGCCGTGGCGGCGCTGCTGATCGGGCTGGTGTGCCTGCGCACCAGCGGCATGGCCTTCATCATGATCACGCTCGCGTTCGCGCAGATGTTCTACTTCCTCGCCGTCGGCCTGCGGCAGTACGGCGGCGACGACGGCCTGTCGATCCCCGCGCGCAGCGCGTTCGGCCCGCTCGCCCTGCAGGACGCGACGGTGCTCTATTACGTCATCTTCGCGCTGCTGGCCGCCACGCTCTACGTGCTGCACCGCGTGGTGCACGCGCGCTTCGGCATGGTGCTGCAGGGGTGCCGGGAGAACGAGCGGCGCATGATCGCCCTCGGCTTCCCGACGCTGCGCTACAAGCTCGCCGCGTACGTCGCTTCGGCGCTGATCTGCGTGCTCGCCGGCGTGCTGCTCGCCAACCTCACCCAGTACGCCTCGCCGGCCTACATGCAGTGGGTCGTCTCGGGCGACCTGATCGTGATGATCCTGTTCGGCGGCATGGGCACGCTGCTCGGCCCGGTGGTGGGAGCCGCGGCGATCATCGCCATCGAGGACGTGCTGACCGCGTTCCGCCTCGGGCTGCCGTGGGGGATCGACCAGGTGGTGAACGCGCACTGGATGGCGATCCTCGGCGCGCTGATCATCGTCGTCGTGCTCACGCTCAAGCAGGGGCTGTACGGCTGGCTCGTGCACCGCGCGGCGAGGGCCGGTTGACCCCGCTCGTCGTCGCCGGCCTGCAGAAGCGCTTCGGCGGGCTCGCCGCGACCGACGGGCTCGACCTGACGGTCGCCGGCGGCGAGCTGCACGCGGTCATCGGCCCCAACGGCGCCGGCAAGACCACCCTCATCAACCAGCTCTCGGGCGAGATCCGGCCCGACGCCGGGCGCATCGAGTTCCAGGGCGTGGACATCACGCACGCTCCGGCGCACCGGCGCTCGCTCATCGGCATCTCGCGCTCCTACCAGATCACCTCGGTGCTGCGCGGCTTCACCGCGCTGCAGAACGTCGCGATGGCGGTGCAGGCGCACGCCGGGCACAGCTTCGGGTTCTGGTCGCCCGCGGCCCGCGACCGCGCGCTCACCGGGCCCGCGGCGGCGGCCCTCGAGCAGGTCGGGCTCGCGCACCGGGCGCAGGCGCGCGCGGACGAGCTCGCGCACGGCGAGCAGCGCCAGCTCGAGCTCGCCATGGCGCTCGCCACCCGGCCGCGGCTGCTGCTGCTCGACGAGCCGATGGCGGGCATGAGCCAGCGCGAGGCCGAGAACATCGTCGCGCTGCTCGCCGCGCTGAAGGGCCGCTACTCGATCCTGCTCGTCGAGCACGACATGGACGCCGTGTTCGCGCTCGCCGACCGGATCACGGTGCTGGTGTACGGCCGCGCGATCGCCTGCGGCACCACCGACGAGATCCGCGCCTCGCCGCAGGTGCGCGAGGCCTATCTCGGCGACGAGGAGGCCGAGGCGTGAGTGCGCTGCTCGAAGTGCGCGAAGTCGAGACCTTCTACGGCGCGAGCCAGGCGCTGTTCGGCGTCTCGTTCGACGTCGCCGCGGGCGAGTTCGTCACCCTCCTCGGCCGCAACGGCATGGGCAAGACCACCACGGTGAAGAGCGTCATGGGCATGCTGCCGGCGCGGCGCGGCAGCGTGCGCTTCGCCGGGCAGGAGCTGCGCGGCAGCCCCGCGTACCGGGTGGCGCAGGCCGGCATCGGGCTCGTCCCGGAAGGCCGCCAGATCTTTCCCGACCTCACCGTGCGCGAGAACCTCGTCGCCACCGCGAGCACGCGCCACGCGCGCGGCGAGGCCTGGTCGCTCGGCTCGGTCTACCGCATGTTCCCGCGCCTGCGCGAACGCGAGCAGACGCTCGGCACCTCGCTCTCCGGCGGCGAGCAGCAGATGCTCGCCATCGGCCGCGCGCTCATGACCAATCCGCGCCTGCTGATCCTCGACGAGGCGACCGAGGGGCTCGCCCCGCGCGTGCGCGCGGAGATCTGGCGCTGCCTCGCGGACCTGAAGCGGAGCGGGCTGGCGATCGTCGCGATCGACAAGAACATCGGGCCGCTGCTGCGCCTCGCCGACCGCCACTTCATCCTCGAGAAGGGCCGCATGGTGTGGAGCGGCGGCTCGGACGCCCTGCGCGGCGAGCAGGCGCTGCTGCGCGAGTACCTCGGCGTCTGAGGCGCGCGGGCCCGCGACGGTCCGACGCGCGCGCCGACGAGAACGGAGGTCGCTGCAATGGCGGGAACGGTGACGAAGGACTTCTCGCATCCCGAGACGATCGCGGTGTGGCGGTGCATCGGGTGCGGGCGGATCGAGATG
Source organism: Betaproteobacteria bacterium (assembly GCA_019137045.1). GTDB lineage: Bacteria > Pseudomonadota > Gammaproteobacteria > Burkholderiales > SG8-39 > JAGVSZ01. Next base: position 11,563 of record JAGVSZ010000264.1, on the reverse strand, counting down.
CCGGCGACCTGCATCGGCGTGTGCCAGGACCGCAAGGTCGAGCTCGTGGGCGCGTGGGACTACGCCGAGGTGGTGGCCGCCCTCGAGGAGGCGAACGAGCGCGTCGCGGCGCTGGAGGCGCTGGCGGGAAGGCTCGCGCGCATCACGCCCCGCGAGGGCGCGTGGAAGGCGTCCTACCTCGCGCTGCAGGCCGAGGCCCGCAGGCTGCTCGCGCGGCCCGGCGGCGGAGTCTCCCGATAGTGCGCCGCCGGCACATCGCGGCGCAGGGCGCCGTCGTCGGATGCGCGCCGCCCTGCGACCGCGTCCGGGGCGACCGGCCTCGATAGACGGGCAGGCTCGGAGCGCGCCCACCGATGTCGACCATTGCGGCCCTCTACGTGGCGCTCGCCGAGCGCGTCGCGGCACGGCTGGGCTCCCCGCGCCTGCGCGCGCTCCATCTGCCGTCGACGCCGGATGCCGCGGTGGAGGATCCCAGGTTCTGCGCCGCCGAGCTCGAGGATGGATCGATCGGGTTCTCCTTCGTCCTGGGCGACGCGGTCGAGCCGCTGCTGCGCGCGCACCGCGCCGCGGGCGGGTTCGGCGGGGTCGAGGCGGCCGCATTGGCGCGCGGCTTTGCCGCGGGCGACCCCGGCGGCAAAGCCCTCGGGTTCGCCGCGATCAACGCCCTGTCCCAGAGCCTCTTTGCGCGCGCGCACTGGGTGCCGGCGGCCGCCGGGAGCTCGCTCGGCGCGATCGAGCCGAGATGCGGCGAGCATGTCGGCATGATCGGCCTGTTCCCGCCGCTGGTTGCGGACGTGAAGGAGGCCGGCGCCCGCCTCACCGTCCTGGAGCTCCGGCCCGAGCTGGCGGGCGAGCATGCCGACTACCGGGTGACGCTCGATCCGGCTGCCCTCGCGACCTGCGACCAGGTGATCAGCACCTGCACGGTGATGCTCAACGACACCCTGGACGCGGTGCTGGCGGCCTGCCGCCGGGCGCGACACTTCGCGATCGTCGGGCCGACGGCCGGATGCCTCCCGGATCCCCTCTTCGCGCGCGGGGTCGACTCCGTCGGGGGCAGGCGCGTGCTCGACGCGGCGGGCTTCCTTCGCGCCTTCCGGAGCGGCGAGAAGTGGGGATCCTGCGCGGGCAAGTACGTGATCGCGCGGCAGGACTATCCCGGCCTCGACTGGCTGCTCGAGCGCGCCGGCGCGTAGCGGAACTGTCGTGCGGCCCGCTCACCGCCGCCATTCCCGTCGCGACGGCGCGCGAATGCCGCACCGCTATCCGGGCCCTTCCGGCGGTCATGCCTGCGGGTGCACTTGCACGACCGCCCCTCCGATAGGGCAGTCTCCGGATCGAGTCCGACCCCGGCAGTCTCCCGGGCTTCCGGCGGGAGCGAGTGCGGCGCTGCGCGCGGAGGCGGAACTCAGGAAGGCATCCAGATGCGCGGCCGGTCGCCGCCGCTGCGCGAGAGGTGCATGCGGTACTCGTAGCGGTCGGGGCGGTACAGGCCGAGCAGGTACTGCACGGGCCGGCGCTTCGCGCCGTACACGATGCGCTTGACGGCGAGCAGCGCGCTGCCCACACCGACCTCGAGCGCGCGGGCAGCGACGTGGTCGGCGAGCTGCGCGCTGATGGTCTGGTCGCCCGCAATCACTCTCACCCCCGCCTCCTCCAGCAGCTGCAGCATCGGCTTCGCGGCGAGCTCGCGCCGGCCGAAGGCGCGCGCCACGTCGGCCGGAACGTAGGTCGTGATGAGCGACACCGGGCGGCCGCGATGGCTGCGCACGCGGATCGCCTTTTGCACCGCGGCGCCCGGCGCGAGCTTCAGCGCCGCCGCCACCTCCGGGGACGCCTTGACCTGCGCGAGATCGACGATGCGCACCGTGGTGCGCAGGCCGAGCACCAGGAGGTTCTCGAAGAACCCCGACAGCTGCGCGCGCGCGGGCGCCGCGCGCGGCGGCTTCGGAAACGTGCCGCGCCCGCGCTCGCGGCGCACCAGCCGCTCCTTGGCGAGCCGGGCGAGCGCGGCGCGGATGGTGACGCGCGACACGCCGTAGGCGCGCGCGAGCTCGAGCTCGCCGGGCAGCGGCCGCTCCGGCGGGAACTCGCCGGAGGCGACCCGCTCGCGCAGCACCAGGTAGATCTGGTGGTAGCGCGGCAGCGGCAGGGCGGCCCGGTTCATGGGGGCGGGAGACGTATCAGCGATGATTCACGTGCGTCCGCTGCGGCACCCGTGCATGCGCGACCCGCGGCGCGTCGCTACAGGCCGAGGTAGGCCTGCTTGAGCCGGGGGTCGGCGACCAGCTGCGCGGCCGGGCCGCTGAGCGCGAACACGCCGTTCTCCAGCACGTAGGCGCGGTGCGCGATGCCGAGCGACTGCACCACGTTCTGCTCGACCAGGACGATGGTCACCCCTTCCGCGTTGATGCGCCGGATCAGCCCGAACATCTCGTCCACCATCCGCGGCGAGAGCCCGAGCGACGGCTCGTCGAGGATGAGCAGCTGCGGCTCCCCCATGAGGCCGCGCCCGGTCGCGAGCATCTGCTGCTCGCCGCCGGAGAGCGTTCCCGCCTGCTGCCGCAGGCGCTCCCCGAGGCGCGGGAACCAGATCAGGACCCGCTCGAGATTGCGGTCGCGGTTGCGCCGCGCGCGGCGGTAGCTGCCGAGCTCCAGGTTCTCGCGCACCGTCAGGTTGGGAAAGATGCGGCGGCCTTCCGGGACCTGGATGAGCCCGCTCGCCACGATCCGCTCCGGGCGCGCGCCGGCGATCGGCTCGCCCAGCCAGGTGATCGCGCCCCCGGTCGGCCGGATCAGGCCGCAGAGCGTGTTGTTGAGGGTGGTCTTGCCCACGCCGTTGGCGCCGAGCACGGCGACGATCTCGCCGCGCTCGATCCGCATGTCGAGGCCGCGCAGGATGCGCAGCGCGCCGTAGCCCGCGTGCAGCCCGTCAACCGCGAGCATGCGCCGCCCCCTGCCCGAGGTAGGCCTCGATCACGTCGCCGTTCGCCGCGATCTCGCCCGGCGCGCCGTGCGCGATGATGCGGCCGTTGTTCAGCACGTAGACGTCGTCCGAGAGGCTCATCACCGCCTGCATCACGTGCTCGATCAGCAGGATGTCGACGCCGGCGTCGCGGATCGCGCGGATCACCGCCACGATCTCGCTCACCTCGGTGGGGATGAGCCCGGCCATCACCTCGTCGAGGAGCAGCAGGCGCGGCTGCGTGGCGAGGGCGCGCGCGAGCTCGAGGCGCTTGCGCCCGGCGACGGTGAGCGACTGCGCCGGCGCGTCGAGCATCGCCTCCATGCCGAGCTGCCGCGCGATGGCCGCCGCCGCGGCGAGCGCGCGGCCGCGGTCGGGCTCCTTGAGGTGGCCGCCCACCGCGATGTTCTCGCGCACCGTGAGGCCGGCGAACGGCTGCACGATCTGGAAGGTGCGCACGAGGCCGAGCCGGCACACGCGATGCGCCGCCAGGCCGGTGATCTCGCGCCCGTCGAAGCGGATCGAGCCGCTGTCGGGACGGAGGAACCCCGAGATCATCGCGAAGAGCGTGGTCTTGCCCGCGCCGTTGGGGCCGATGAGCGCGGTGATCCGACCCGGCTCGACGCGCAGGCTCGCCTCCGCGACCGCCTGCAGCCCCCCGAACCGCTTGCTCACGCCCTCGGCTTCAAGCACGGCCACGGAAGAGCCCCATCAGGCCGTTCGGCAGGAAGCGCAGGATGACGAGCAGCAGCACGCCGAACGCGAGCAGGTTCACCCCGGGCGTCTTGCCGAGGGCGAGGGTGGTGAGCTCGCTCAGCGCGCCGAGGGCGACCGCGCCGATCAGCGGCCCGAACAGCGTGCCGGCGCCGCCGATCAGCGGCGCGAGCAGCGCGTTCACCGACATCGCCGGCCCGTAGCCGATGTGCGAGTCGACGAACAGGAAGTACTGCACGTAGAAGACGCCCGCCACCGAAGCCAGTGCGCCCGAGAGCGTGATTGCGACGACCTTGACCCGGAAGCAGTCGATCCCGAGCGCCTGCGCGGCGTCCTCGTTCTCGCGCACGGCGACGAGGTAGGCGCCGAAGCGCGAGCGCTCGATCCACCAAACCAGCGCGCAGGCCGCGGCGAGCAGCGCGAGGATGAGGTAGTAGAACCAGGTGCGGTCGGTGAACTGCAGGTGCGCCGCTCCGGGCCTGAGCGGGATCAGCATGCCGAAGCCCGAGCCGGTCAGTTCCCAGGAGTTGACCAGCACGCGGAACACCTCCGCGAAAGCGAGCGTCACCAGCGCGAAGTACGAGCCGCGCAGCCCGTAGCGGAAGCTCACCGCGCCGAGAAACGCGCCGACCAGGCCGCCGGCGGCCACCGCGACGGCCGCGCCCGCCCAGGCGTTGAAGCCGAACTTCACCTGCAGCACCGCGCTGACGTAGGCCCCGGTGCCGAAGAACACCGCGTGGCCGAAGGACACCTGGCCGCCATAGCCGCCGAGCAGGTTCCAGCTCTGCCCGAGCAGCGCGTAGAAGAGCGTGAGCGTCCACAGGCCGAGCCAGTAGCTCGACGTGACGAACTGCGGCAGGAGCAGGAAGAACGCCGCCAGCACGAAGAGCGCGCCCGCCTGTCCGGAGCGCAGTCTCATGCGACGCGCTGACCGAAGAAGCCGGTGGGCCGGAAGAGCAGAACCAGGATGAAGATGAGGAAGATGCCGATCTGCCCGAGGCTCTCGCCGAGCAGCACGCCGCTGAACGCCTCGACCACGCCCAGGAGCAGCCCGCCGAGCAGCGCGCCGATGAAGCTGCCCATTCCGCCCAGCACCACGGTGGTGAACGCGATCAGCACGAACGCGTAGCCCACGGTGGGCGTGACGTAGAAGGTGGGCAGGAGCAGGCACGCGGCGAGCGCCACCACCGCGGTGCCCAGGCCGAAGCTCACCGCGAAGATGTGCTCGACGCTGATGCCGACGATGCGGGCGCCCTGGCGCTCGCGCGCGACGGCGCGAATCGCCTTGCCGAGGTCGGTGCGCGTCATCAGCAGCCAGAACGCCACCCCGACGAGCAGCGCGGCGCCGAGCGCCACCAGCCGCGGCAGCGCCACGGCGGTGACGCCGATGTCGACGTACGTCTGCGCGTAGGGCACGTTGATCGTGCGCGTGGTGGAAGTCCACAGGTACAGCGCGAGGTTGTCGAAGATGATCGACAGCCCGAGCGTGACCAGGAGCACGTTGGTGTCGCGGCCGAAGCTGATCGGCGCGATGACGAAGCGCTGCAGCAGGTAGCCGAAGACGAAGAAGCCGGGCGCGAGCGCGAGCACCGCGACGTACGGATCGACGCCGCCGAGCGTGAACAGGAAGAACGCCGCGTACAGCGCGAGCATGAGCAGGCTGCCGTGCGCGAAGTTGATGATGTGCAGCACGCCGTAGATCAGCGCCAGGCCGAGCGCGACCAGCGCGTAGATCGCGCCGACGGTCAGCCCGTTGAACGCGACCGCGAGCAGGAAGACCGGGTCGGCGAGCACCCCCCGCCCCCTCCCGCCCGCGCGCCGCCCCGCGCCCGGCTCAGGCCTGCGGGATCGGGAAGATCGCCTTCGCCGTGGCGAACTGCTGCGGCCAGATCACCTCGATGTCCATCTTCTGCACCTGCGTGGTGGCCGGCTGCGCGCCCTGGTTCTGCCCGCCGACGAACTTGGTCGGCCCGTACGGCATGATGTGGTCCTCGAAGGTCGAGGACGCGATCGCGGCGCTGATCTTCGCGCGGTCGGTGGAGCCGGCGCGCTCGATCGCGTCGGCGATGAGCAGCATGCAGGCGTAGTTGAGCATCACCTCGTAGGTGAGGTCGACCTTGCGCTCCTCCAGCGCCTTGACGAAGCGCTTCGAGCGCGGCTTGTTCGGGTCGATCCAGTGGTTGCAGTCCATGATGTACTGCGCCGCCGCGTTGTACTCGCGGATGAACTTGAAGTTCGAGGCGCCGCCGCCGATGACCGAGAAGATGCCCTTGACCGGTACGCGATGCTGGTGGATCGAGCGCGCGAGCAGCGTGTACTCGTTCAGGTAGCTCGACGGCATGACGATGTCCGGCCGCGCCGCGCGCAGGCGCAGCCCGATGTTGGTGAAGTCGCGCGTGGGCGTCGGGTGCGCGATCGAGTCGAGCACCTGGAAGCCGCGCTTCGGCAGCTCCGCCGCGAGGAACTTCGCCATCCCGGAGCCGAACGCCCCGTCCTCGTGCACCAGGATCACGGTCTTCGCCGGCTTGCCGGCGGCGTCGTTGATCGCCACCAGCGCGTCCAGGGCGGCAGTGGTGATGGTCGCGAACCCCGGGCCGAAGCGGAACACCCCGGGCAGGCCGCGCCCGGTGATCTGGTCGGACACCGGCGTGTCGCTCATGAACGGCACGCCCTGGCGCGCGGCCGCCTGGCTCGCGGTGAGCCCGATGCCGCTCGCGTAGCCGCCGAGGAAGCACGCCACGCCGGCCTCGGAGAGCTTGTCCACCTCCGCCACCGCCGCCTCGGGCTTGGACTGCGAGTCGCCGACCACCAGCTCGATCTTCGCGCCGCCGAGGGAACGGATGCCGCCGCGCTCGTTGATCTCGTCGGCGGCGAGCTTGGCCCCGGCGAACGCCTGCGCGCCGTTGTAGGCGAACATGCCGGTCATCGGGTGGATGAGGCCGATCTTCACCGTCTTCGGCTGGGCGCGCAGCAGCGCCGGCATGCCGAGCGCGGCCGCAGCGGCGGCGCCGGCGGCGATGAAGTTGCGGCGGCTGGTGCGTGCGATGCGGCGCGGGGCGCGAACGGCCATGACTCCTCCTCGAGCGAACGGTTGTATCATTGATCATACATTACTTTTCCACCCGCAAGGAGAGCCGATGGCGATGGCGATGACCCGGCGGCTGCGCGAGCTCATCGCGCGGCCCGGACCCTTCATGGCGCCGGGTGCGGCCGATGCCCTCACCGCCCGCCTGGTCGCGAAGCACGGTTTCGAGGCGATCTACATGACCGGCCGCAGCGCATCGCCGAGGCCGCGCGCCTGCCGCTCATCGCCGACGCCGACACCGGCTACGGCGGCCCGGTCAACGTGCAGCGCACGGTGCGCGCCTACGAGCGCGCCGGCGCGGCCGGCATCCACATCGAGGACCAGCAGTGGCCCAAGCGCTGCGGCCACCTCGCCGGCAAAGCGCTCATCCCGGTCGAGGAGATGGTGGCCAAGATCCGCGCCGGGCTCGACGCGCGCAGCGACCCGGACTTCGTCCTCATCGCGCGCACCGACGCGCTCGCCGTGGAGGGCTTCGAGCGCGCGCTGGAGCGCTGCCGGCGCTACGAGGAGGCCGGCGCCGACGTCCTCTTCGTCGAGGCTCCGTCGAAGATGGACGAGCTCGCGGCGATCCCGCGCGCCTTCGGCAGGCCCGTGCTCTACAACATGGCCTCCAGCGGCAAGACGCCGTTCCTGCCGCTCGACGAGATCGGGCGGCTCGGCTTCAAGATCGTGATCTACCCGAACTTCGGGCTGCTCGCGGCCATCAACGCCATCGACCGGACCTTCGCGGAGCTCAAGCGCACCGGCTCGATCGCCGCCGCGGCGAAGGCGGGCGCGAGCTTCCAGGAGTTCTTCGACCTGGTCGGGATGCGCGAGGTGCAGGACGCCGAGGCGAAGTACGGCGTCGACGAGAAGGCGCGCGTGCGCTACTAGGGCGATGGGCAGGACGCTCTACGAGAAGGTCTGGGACGCGCACGCGATCGTCGAGGGGCACGGCGGCCAGACGCTGCTGCACGTCGGGCGCCACCTCGTGCACGACGGCTCGATGCACGCGTTCGAGTTCCTGCACGAGCGCGGGCTGAAGGTGCGCCGCCCCGACCAGGCCTTCGCCACGCCCGACCACGGCGTCTCCACGCTGGTGCACCGGATCGAGGCCATCGCCGACGCCGAGCAGCGGCGCGTGGTGCAGCTGCTCGCGCGCAACACGCGCGCGGCCGGCATCGTGCACTTTTCCCTCGAGGATCCGCGCCAGGGCATCGTGCACGTGGTCGGCCCCGAGCAGGGCATCACGCAGCCGGGCCTGGTGATCGTGTGCGGCGACTCGCACACCTCGACCCACGGCGCGCTGGGCGCGCTCGCCTTCGGCGCCGGCGCGAGCGAGATCACCCACGTGCTCGCCACGCAGACCACCTGGCAGCGCCGCTCGAAGACGATGCGCATCGCGGTGGACGGCGCCCTGCCCGAAGGCGTGACGGCGAAGGACGTGATTCTCGCCATCATCGCCCGCGTGGGCGCGAACGGGGCCGCCGGGCACGTGATCGAGTACGCCGGGACGACCATCCGCGCCATGTCGATCGAGGAGCGCCTGACGGTGTGCAACATGTCGATCGAGGCGGGCGCGCGCGCCGGCATGATCGCGCCCGACGAGACCACCTTCGCGTACCTCGCGGGCCGCCCCTACGCGCCCGCGGGGGCCGCCTGGGACGAGGCGCTCGCCTACTGGCGGACGCTGCCCTCCGACGCGGACGCGAGGTTCGACGCCGAGGTGAGCCTCGACGCGACCGCGCTCGCGCCGATGGTGACCTGGGGCAACAGCCCCGAGGATGCCTGCCCGGTGACCGGGACCGTGCCCGACCCCGCCGCCGAGGCCGACCCCGAGCGCCGCGCGTACCTGCGGCGGACGCTCGACTACATGGGCCTCGCGCCCGGCATGGCGCTCACCGACATCGCGGTCGACCAGGTGTTCATCGGCTCCTGCACCAACGCGCGGCTCGAGGACCTGCGCGCCGCCGCGCGCGTCGCGCGCCGCGGCCGGGCGAAGGTGCCGGTGCTCGTCTCGCCCGGCTCGACGCAGGTGAAGCTCGCCGCCGAGAAGGAAGGGCTCGACCGCGTCTTCCGCGCGGCGGGCTTCGAGTGGCGCGAGTCCGGCTGCTCGATGTGCGTGGCGATGAACGGCGACGTCGTCCCGGCCGGCAAGCGCTGCGCCTCCACCTCGAACCGCAACTTCGTCGGCCGCCAGGGCAAGGGCAGCCGCACGCACCTCCTCTCGCCCGCGATGGCCGCGGCCGCGGCGCTGACCGGCCGCATCACCGACGTGCGGACCCTCTGATGGAGCGCTTCGTCGTCCTCGAGGGCGTCGCCGCGCCGCTCGACCGCTCCAAGGTGGACACCGACCAGATCCTGCCGGCGCGCTTCCTGCGCCGGCCGCGCAAGGAGGGCTACGCGCAGTTCCTGTTCCGCGACTGGCGCGACGACCCCGGCTTCGTCCTCAACCGGGACGCCTTCCGCGCGGCGCGCATCCTCGTCGCCGATCGCAACTTCGGCGGCGGGTCGAGCCGCGAGCAGGCGCCCTGGGCGCTCGCCGACTACGGCATCCGCTGCGTGATCGCCGCGGACTTCGGGGACATCTTCTACGCCAACGCCCTGAAGACCGGCGTGCTGCCGGTCGTGCTGGAAGCGCGCGTCTGCCAGGCGCTGCGCGGCGCGCTGCACGCGCGTCCGGGCGCGCGCATGCGCGTCGACCTGCCCGCGCAGGCCGTGACCGCGCCCGACGGCGCCACCTACCCCTTCGCGATCGACCCCTTCCACAAGCAGTGCCTGCTGGAGGGCCTCGACGACGTCGGCATCACGCTGCAGCACGAGGCCGCGATCGCGGCCTTCGAATCCCGCTACCGTCAACGATTCGGGTGGCTATTCCATGGAAACGTCTGACAAGACCGCACGCCAGCTGTACGAGGAGATCAAGCGCAACCCCGCGCGCAGGCGCTTCGGCTTCGGCGCCAGGCCCGCGCTCGTCAACGTGGACCTGCAGCGCGCCTACACCGCGCTGGGCGAGTTCGTCACCGCCTACCAGACCGACCCGCGGCAGCTCGAGCACGTGAACCGGCTCGCCGCCGCCTTCCGCGCCCGGAGCCTGCCGGTGGTGTGGACCTACGTCGCCTACATGGAGTCGGGCGAGGACTGCGGCGTGTGGGGCACGCGCACCGACACGCCCGACTCCCTGCAGAACATCAAGGTGGGCTCGCGCCGGGCGGAGCTCGACGAGCGCCTCGACGTGGACCGCAGGCGCGACATCATCGTGAACAAGCGCATGGCCTCGGCCTTCCACGAGACCAACCTGCAGTCGGTGTTCACGTTCCACGGCATCGACACCGTGGTGATCACCGGCGGCTCCACCTCGGGCTGCGTGCGCGCCACGGCGGTGGACAGCCTGTCGCGCAGCTACCGCACCGTCGTGGTCGAGGAGTGCGTGGCCGACAAGCACGAGAGCCCGCACTTCGCCAACCTGTACGACATGGCGCTCAAGTACGCCGACGTCGTCTCCGTGGCCGAGGTGCTCGAGCACCTGAAGCAATGAAGCGCGACCCGGGCTACTACGACTACCTGCCCTACTCCCGGCGGCCGCGCATCGAGTGGCCGGGCGGCGCGCGCGTGGCGTTCTGGGTGGCGCCGAACATCGAGTTCTACGAGCTCGACCCGCCGCCCAACCCGACGCGCGCGTCGTGGCCGCGGCCGGTGCCCGACGTCCTCGGCTACTCCTACCGCGACTACGGCAACCGCGTCGGGTTCTGGCGCATGCTGGAGGCGATGGACCGCTGCGGCGTGCGCGGCAGCGTGTCGCTCAACGTCGCGGTGTGCGAGCACCACCCCGAGGTCATCGCGGCCTGCGCGGAGCGCGGGTGGGAGTTCTACTCGCACGGCACCTACAACACGCGCTACACCTTCAACATGAGCGAGGCGCAGGAGCGCGCGCTGATCCAGGACTCGATCGACACCATCCGCGCGCACACCGGGCAGCGGCTCGACGGGTGGCTCGCGCCCGCGCTCTCCTACACCGAGAACACGCTGCACCTCGTCGCCGAGATGGGCCTCACGTACGTGTGCGACCTCTTCCACGACGACCAGCCGGGTCCGGTGAAGGTGCGCAAGGGCCGGCTCGCCAGCATCCCCTACTCGCTGGAGATGAACGATGCGATCGCGTTCAGCGTGAGCTGGGTGACGCCGCGCCACTACGCCGAGATCATCAGGCGCCAGTTCGACCGCCTGTACGCCGAGGGCGCCGGGTCGGGCACCGTGATGTGCATCCCGCTGCACCCCTACCTCATCGGCCAGCCCTATCGCATGAAGGCGTTCGAGGAGGCGCTCGCCTACATCGCCGGGCACGACAAGGTGTGGCTCGCCACCGGGCGCGAGATCGCGCAGCACTTCAACGACCACTATCACGACGCGTTCGTCGCGGCGTCGGAGCCGATCCATGATCTCTGACGACTACCTGCGCTACCCAAAGCGGCGCTACGGGATGGACCACGAGCGCTACGACTGGTCCGCCCTTCCGCAGCGCAAGCGCGTCCAGTGGCCCGGCAACGCGCGCGTCGCGCTCTGGGTGAGCGTGTCGCTGCAGTGGTTTCCCCTCGACCAGCGGGGCAAGCCCTTCAAGCCGCTCGGCTCGCTGCAGACCGCGTACCCGGACCTGCGGCACTACACGCTGCGCGACTACGGCAACCGCGTCGGCATCTACCGCGTCATGAAGGCGCTCGACGAGCGCGGTGTCCGCGCGAGCGCGCCGGTCAACGCCGCGGTCGCCGCGCGCTACCCCTCGCTGGTGCGGGAAGTGGCCGCGCGGGGCTGGGAGCTCGTCG
>JAGVSZ010000230.1 GCA_019137045.1 Betaproteobacteria bacterium | reverse complement strand
GAGCCCGTCTGCGCCGCGCTTCGACCTGCGCGTGACGCTGCGGCTCCTCGGCCGCGTCGCGCACCGCTTCTATTTCCTCCTCGGCGCGGTGCAGGCGGTGGCGGTGATGCTCTGGTGGCTCGCCGACCTCGGCGGCCGCTACGCGGGCCTGTACGCGCCGCTCGCGTGGTCGGTGCCGCCGCCGTGGGCGCACGCGTACCTGATGACCTACACGATCTTCCCGTTCTTCATGTTCGGGTTCCTGATGACCGCGATGCCGAACTGGACCGGCGAGGCGATGCCGCAGCGCGCGCACCTCTACGCCGGGGTGCCGATGGCGCTCGGCGTCGTCCTCCTGTACGCCGGGTTCGCGACCGCGGCGGGCGTCGCGCTCGCCGGCGTCGCGCTGCTCGTCGCCGGCTGGCTCGTCGGCGTGGGCATCCTCGCGAGCGTGGTCGTCGCCAACCGCGGGCGCGACCCGTCCGCGCTCTGGCTCACCGCGCTGATGGGCGTCGGCGCGCTCGCGGCGGCGGCGTTCGGCGTCTGGCTCGCGACCGGCGAGCCGCTCTACGCGAGCGTCTCCCGGCACGCCGGCATCTGGCTCTTCCTCGTGCCGGCCTTCCTGACGATCGAGCACCGCCTCGTCCCGTTCTTCTCCAGCCGGGTGATCGAGGGCTACGCCCTGTACCGGCCGCAGTGGTCGCTGCCGCTGCTCGGCGCCGCGGCGGCGGCGCACTGCGCGCTCGAGCTGGCCGGGGCGCGCGCGTGGCTGTGGCTCGCGGACGCGCCGATGGCCGCCTGGGTGGGCTTCCTGGCGGTGAAATGGGGGCTCAAGGGCAGCTTCCGCGCGCGGCTGCTCGTCATGCTGCACCTGGGCGTCGTCGCCGGCGCGGTCGCGTTCGCGCTCTACGCGGCCGACAGCCTCGCCGCTGCGGCCGGCGCGCCCGGGGCGCTCGGCCTCGCGCCCCTGCACGCGCTCACGATCGGCTACTTCGCGGCCACGTCCGTGGCGATGGTGTCGCGCGTGTCGCTCGGGCATTCGGGCCGCGCGCTGGAGGCCGACGCGCTGACGTGGTGGGTGTTCCTCGGCCTCCTCGCGACGGCGGCCGTGCGCGCGCTCGCGGACCTCTGGTTCGTCCCGCCGGCGCTGCGCCTGTGGCTGTCGCTGGCGGCGGCCGTGCTGTGGCTCGCCGTGCTCGCGCCCTGGGCCGCGCGCTACGTCCCGATCTACCTGCTCCCGCGCGCCGACGGTCGTCCGGGCTGACGTCCGCGCCCCGCATCCGGATAATCCGCGCGTGGCCGCCCGCCCGATCGCGACGCCGACGCGCCTCCTCCTCGCCCTGTGCGGGGCCGCGGCGCTGTCCGCCGGCGCGCAGGAATGGCGCTACGACGGCGCCGAGCTCGTCCGGTTCGCCGCCGACTACGAGCGGCTCCGCGACTCCGGCGCCGGCACCGACGACCCGAGCCTGTCGGCCCGCGTCGGGTACTTCACCGGCTTCGTCCTCGGGGTCGCGCGGGCCAACGCCGACCGCGGCTGGTACTGCCTGCCCGAGGCGCTCCAGGCGGGCCAGGTGTGGGACGCGGTGGCGCAGTTCCTGCGCACCTATCCGACGCTCGCGCAGGCGAAGCCGAGTACGCTCGTGAACGGCGCGCTCGCGAAGAGCTTTCCCTGCGGCGAGGCGGACCGGGCGGCGAAGAAGCCCCCCGCGAAGCCCCGGCCGAAGACCAAGGCCGCGGCGAAGCCCGCGACCTGATGACGCTCAGGGCTTGAGGGCGAGCGCGCCGAGGTCGCGCTCGAGCCGGGCGAGCACGGCCGCGAGCGCCTGGTCGTAGCCCTGCGCGATCGCGGCCGGCGCCCCGTCGGCGAGCGCGATGCGCTCGGCGTAGCGCCGGTCGAGAACGACCTCGCGGTCGCCCGCCGCCCGGACGAGGTACACCTGCACCTCCAGCACCGCGGCGGGGCGCTGCGCGTCGCGGAGGTCGCCGTAGAGCGCGTGCACCGCGCCTTCCAGCACGTACGGCGCATCGGCCGAGATGCCCGGCTCCAGCACCGAGCGGAAGCGGCCGGAGGCCTTCAGCCAGTTGACCGTGGCGGCGGTGACCAGCTCGCCCGGCCCCGCCGCGAACCCGTGGTAGAAGTCCGCGACGAGCTGGCCGTCGGCCATGCGGTACAGGAACTCCCGGTTGTCGTAGGGCGCGGCGACCCGGAACGGGCGGACCTTGAGCACGGCGGCGTCCGGCGTGCCCGCCGCCGGTCCCGTGCGCGCCGGGGCGAGGTCGAAGGACACGCGCTCGACCGGGGGCCGCGTCCACGAGCAGGCGGCGAGACCGGCCGCGAGCACGGCGGCCAGCAGGAACGGCATCGTGCGCATGGTCACTTTCCTCCCCGGCCGACGGGCTTGGGCGCGTCGCTCAGGATCCCGCCGGGGTAGCGCTTCAGGTTCTCGGTGAGCTCGCGCAGGTTCTCGGTGAGCCGCCGCAGGTTGGCGAGCGTCGCGGCGATGTCCGCGTCGCTGCCCGCGGTCAGCTCGTCGAGCCGGCGCAGGACGCGGTCGGCGCTCGCGAGCGCGCTCACGAGATGCGGGCTCTCGAGCGCCGCGCGCAGGCCGGCGGCGGCCGCCGCCGCGTCCTCCGGCAGCCGGTCGAGCTTCGGGTTGGCGAGGACCTCGCGCGCGCGCGCGGCCGCGGCGGCGAGGTCGCGCGTCGCCTGCCCGAGCTCCGGCGCGGACAGCACCTTGTTGAGCTGCACCGCCGCGGCGCGCACGTCCTTCATCGTGGCGTCGGCGTTCGCGGCGAGCTTGTCGATCGGCGCCTGCTCGAGCTTCGCGTTCGCGCTGGCGAGCAGCCGGTGGAGCTCGACCACCACCGCCTCCACGTCCAGCCGGTCGAGCTTCACGAGGAAGTTCTGCGCGCCGCGCACGATCTGGTTGTAGCTCGACGGCGCCGAGGGGATGTAGAGGTTGCGCGGCGTCCAGTCGATCGGCAGCGGCGGCGGCGCGTTCTCGACCAGGTCGATCTCCAGGTAGGCGGTGCCGGTGATCCCGACCGGCGCGATGCGCACGCGCAGCCCGCGCTCGATCGCCTGCTGCAGCCGCTCGGGGTCGGACTCGGCCGCGAAGCCGATCAGCGCCGGGTCCACCTCGCTCTCGACCAGCACGTAGGGCCGGCGCTGGGAGCGCGGCAGGTCCTGCTCGTAGCGCCCGAACGTGAAGGTGATGTTGGTCACCCGCCCGAGCTGCACGCCGCGGTACTTGACCGCCGAGCCGCTGTCGAGCCCCTGCACCGACTCGTTGAAGTAGGTCTCGAGCACGACGGTGTTGCGGAAGAGCTGTCCGGCCGAGAGCGCGAGCACGAGCCCGATGAACACCGCGACCGCCGCGATGATGAACAGGCCGAGGCGGAAGTAGTTGGCGCGCTGGCTCATCCGGTCCTAGGCCGCGGCCGCGGGCGCGCTCGCCGCGCGGTTGAAGAACTGGCGCACGCGCGGGTCGGGGCTGTGGTCGCGCAGGTCCGCCGGCCGGCCCTCCGCGATGATGCCGCGCACGCGCTTGTCGAGCATGATGCAGCGGTCGGCGATCGCGAAGATGCTCGGCAGCTCGTGGGTGATCACGACGAAGGTGATGCCGAGGCTGTCGGACAGGCGCAGCACCAGCTCGTCGAGCTCGGCCGAGGTGATCGGATCGAGCCCGCCCGCGGGCTCGTCGAGGAACACGATCTCGGGGTCGAGCGCGAGCGCGCGCGCGATCGCGGCGCGCTTCATCATCCCGCCGCTGATCTCGGAGGGCGTGAGGTGACCCGCGCCGCCGAGGTTCACCAGGCGCAGCTTGGTCTCCGCGATCAGGTCCATCGCCTCGTCGGGGAGGTCGGTGTACTCCTCGAGCGGCAGGCGGATGTTCTCGGCGAGCGTCATGTTCCCGAACAGCGCGCCGAGCTGGTACATCACGCCCAGGCGCCGCAGGATCGCGAGCCGGCGCTCGCCCTCGGCGGCGGCGATGTCCTCGCCCGCGATCAGCACGCGGCCGGCGAGCGGGCGGTACAGCCCGATCATGTGCTTGAGCAGCACCGTCTTGCCGCACCCCGACCCGCCGAGGATCGCGAACACCTCGCCGCGCCGGACCTCGAAGCTCACGTTCTCGTGCACGATGAAGTCGCCGAAGCCGGTCTTCAGGTTCTCGACGCGGATCACCGCGTCCTGCGGGGCGGCCGGGGTCATATCCCGAGGTAGTAGTACACGACCGCGAACACGCCGTCCACGAACACGATCAGGATGATCCCGCTCACCACCGCGCTCGTGGCCGCGATCCCGACCGCGGAGGCGCCGGTCTCGGTCTGCAGCCCGCGCAGGCAGCCGATGCCGGCGATGAGCACGCCGAAGACCGCCGCCTTCGCCAGCCCGCCCGTGAAGTCGCCGAGCGTCGCGAAGCTCATCGCCTGCTTGTAGTAGGTCGCGATCGGGATCTCGAAGGTCAGCATCACGAGCGCGCCGCCCACCAGCCCGATCAGGTCGGAGAACACGACCAGCGGCACGGTCATGGCGGTGGCCGCCAGCACGCGCGTCACCACCAGGAACTTGACCGGGTCGAGGCCCATCGTCGTGAGCGCGTCGATCTCCTGGTTCACCTTCATCGTGCCGATCTCCGCGGCGAACGCCGCGCCCGAGCGCCCGGCGAGCAGGATCGCGGTCATGAGCGGCCCGAGCTCGCGCAGGATCGAGAGCGAGAGCAGGTTGGCGACGAAGATCTCGGCGCCGAACTGCTTCATCGCGATCGCCGACTGGAACGCGAGGATGACGCCCATCAGGAACCCGATCAGCAGGACGATCGGCAGGGCGTTGACCCCGGCCTCCTCGGCGACGTAGAGGATGTCGCGCCAGCGCAGCATGCGCGGGTGGCGCAGGGCGTGAAAGAGAGCCGCGGTGGCCTCGCCGAGGAACGCGACCAGCCCGCGCAGGTCGGTCCAGATCCGCTCGCCGGCGATGCCCACGCGCTCGACCAAGCTCACGCGCGGCGCCGCGGGCGCCGCCGCCGCGAACGACTTCGGGTCGAACTGGTCGAGCAGGCGCCGGAAGCGCTCGGCGAGGCCCTCGATGCGCACGTCGGCGCCCGCGGCGCGCGGCTGGCGCAGCAGCTCGAGGAGGAGACCGACGCCCGCCCCGTCGCAGTAGTCGACGCCCGAGCAGTCCACGGTCACCGGCGCGCCCGGGTGCGCGCCGAGCGCCGCGCGCGCCTCGCGCCACAGCGCGCCCACCGAGTAGGCGTCGAGGCGACCGGCGAGCGCGAGCGTCGCGCCGCCGGCCGATTCGTTCAGGGCGAGGGTCGCCACGGGATCGCGTCGCCGCGCGGGAGCGGGCGCGCGGGCCGCGGCCGGCGCGCCCGGCCGTTCACTCGGGGAACGAGTTCAGCCCGTACATGATGACGAGCGCCGGGCTCGGCTGGGCGTTCGGGCCGAAGGTGCGGCGGAAGATCTCCACGATCGCGTCGCTCGCGTAGATCTGCGCCAGCGCGCGGTTCACGGCGAGACGGAAATTCGCGTCGCCCCGCGGCAGCACGATCGCGTACGGCTCGAATCCCAGGTCGTCGGCGAGCAGCTCGAACTGCGACGGGTCCTTCACCTTGCCGGCGAGCCCGACGAGCAGGATCTTGTCGCTCGAGAGCGCGTCCACGGCGCCGGCCTCGAGCGCGGCGATGCCCTCGTCGCGGTTCTTGACCTGGACGACCGTGGCGCTGACGAGCTGCTTCTTGAGCGCGGCCTGCAGCGCGCGCTCGTTCGTGGTGCCGCCGATGACCGCGATCTTCTTGCCGGCGAGGCCGCCGAGCGCCTTCGCGCCGGTGCTCTTGCGCACCAGCAGCCCCGTGGTGTCCACGAAGATCGGGCTGGAGAAGTCCACCTGCTCCATGCGCGAGAGCGTCGCGGTGGTCGACCCGCACTCCATGTGCGCCTCGCCCTTGCGCACGAGGTCCATGCGGTTCTGCGAGGTCGCGGCGACCCATTTCACCGCCAGGGGCTGGGTCTTGAGCTGCTGCTCGAGGCTCGCGGCCACGCGCTTGCAGAGCTCCACCGAGTAGCCGGTCGGCTGCTTGTTCTCCTCGAACGAGAACGGCAGCGCGTCGGTGCGGTAGGCGATGACGATCGACTTGCCGTCGCGGATCTTCTTGAGCGTGTCGGGGGCGCCCTGCGCGTGCACGAGCGCCGGGACGGCGAGGAGGGCGAGGACGATTGCGAGGCGCGGCACGGGCTTCTTCTCCTTTTTGCGGGCGAGGGGTCGAGGATATACGCGTCGCGCGGCGGGCGCCATCGCCGTCTAGGGCGCGGCGCCTCCCGGGCGCGGCGCTTCGGGGCGCGGCACCACCTCGACGCGCAGGGGGCGCGCCGCGTCCACGTGCACGTCGCGCTGCGGGAACGGGATCCCGATGCCCGCCTCGGCGAGCGCCTTCTCGACCATGAAGCGCAGGTCGCTCGCGATCTGGCGGCTGTCGGCGCCCTTGGCGTAGTCGATCCAGAACTCGAGGCTGAACGCGAGCGCGTCGGCCCCGAAGTCCTCGAAGATGACGCGCGGGGCGGGGTCCTTGAGCACCTGGCCGTGGCGCGCGGCGACGCCGAGGAGCGCGTCGGTGGCCTTGCGCGTGTCCGAGCCGTAGGCGACGCCGACCTTCACCGACCGCCGCACGCGCGCGCTGGAGTAGGTCCAGTTGGTGACGTTCGACTCCACGAAGGTCGAATTGGGCACCAGCGTCTCGATGCCGTCGGCGGTGCGGATGGTCGAGGAGCGGATGCTGATGTTGGTGACCGTGCCGACGATGTCGCCGATCTGCACGATGTCGCCGACCTTGAGCGGGCGCTCGACCAGCAGCATCACGCCGCTGATGAAGTTCTTGATCAGCACCTGCGCGCCGAAGCCGAACCCGATCACGAGCGCGCCGCCGAGGAAGGCGAACACGGTGAGCGGGATCTTGACGAGGTCGAGCGCGAGCACGAACAGCACCGCCACCAGGATCACCAGCAGCCAGCGCCGCACCGTGCGCGCGGCGGCCGGCTCGGCCTTCAGCCGCGCGACCATGGCGCGCTCGAGGCGGCGCACCAGCCACGACACGACCAGGTAGCCGAGCGCGAGCAGCACCACCGCGCCGACGCTCTTGCCGACCGTCACGCTGCGCGTGGAGGTGATCTTGCGGCCGTCGATCTCGACCGTGTCCTCGGCGGCGAACAGCTCGTAGTTCCAGACCTCGCGCCCGAGCCCGGCCGCGGCGTACCAGGCGTCGTGGACGTAGGCCCAGTACGGGCGCGCGCCGCGCGTGCCGTCGAACTCCTCCTTCCAGCGCTCGAGCGTCGCGCGCTCGCGGTCGACCGCCGCCTGGAGGCGCGCGTAGACGGCCTCGCGCTCGCGCCACGCGGCCAGCAGGTCGGCCGCCGCGGCGGCGTCCGCGGGCGTCCCGACCGCGACCTGGTTCTCGGCCTGCGCGATGCGGCCGCGCACCACCGCGAGCTCGTTGGCGACGAACCTGCGCCAGGGATCGAGCTGCTTCAGCACGGCGACGACGCGCTCGTAGGTCGCGCGCTTCTTCGCCGCGTCGCTCGCGCCGACGATCTCGAACCGGGCTTCCCAGGTGGAGCGGCTGAAGCCGTTGACGTCGATCAGCGTCCGCAGCAGGTTGTAGGTGATGTCCGCGTTCTGCGCCTGCACGCCGCGCAGCTCGAGCACCCGCTCGAGCTCGGCGATGCGCGCCCCGCCGGCCGCCGGCGTCGCCTTGCGCGCGGCATCCAGGTCCGCCTGCGCCGCCGCGAGCGCCCGGCGGCGCTTCTCCTCGGTCGCGCGCGCCTGGGCGGCCTCGCGCTCGAGGGCCGCGCGCTCCGGGGCGAGCCGCGCGAGCACCCGGTCGAGGTCGGCGCGCGGGAAGGCGACCGCGGCGGAGGCGACGCGGATCTGGCGTTCGAGGAGCGCGAGCTCGTCGCGCGCCTCGCCCGCCTCCTCGGTGGCGAGCCGGCGCGCGACCTCCAGGAGCGCGACCTGCGCGCCCTCGAGCCGCGCGCGCAGGTCGGCGGCTTCGCGCTCCCAGGCGAGGCGGCCCTGCTCGCCGTTCGGCCCGTCGGTCGCGCGCTCGGCGGCTTGTCGCGCGGCGGCCTGGGCGCGCGACAGGCGCTCGCGCGC
>JAGVSZ010000242.1 GCA_019137045.1 Betaproteobacteria bacterium | reverse complement strand
GTCGAGGTAGTCGAGCGGCGTCGCCGGGTTGAAGACGAGGCCGGGCTTGCAGCCGCACTCGCGAATGAGCCCGATCGTGCGGTCGACGTGCTCGCTCGCCTCCGGATGGAAGCTGATGATGCTGGCGCCGGCGCGGGCGAAGTCGGGCACGATGCGGTCCACCGGCTTCACCATCAGGTGCACGTCGATCGGCGCCTGCGTCAGCGGGCGGATCGCCGCGCACACGAGCGGGCCGACGGTGAGGTTGGGGACGTAATGGTTGTCCATCACGTCGAAGTGAACGAGGTCGGCGCCCGCCGCGATCACCGCCGCGACCTCTTCTCCCAGCCGCGCGAAATCCGCCGACAGGATGCTGGGCGCGATGCGGAAGGGACCGCGGGCCATGGCTCGGCCCGATTCTAGCCGGTCGGCCGCCCGCGGCGCGCCCGCGCGGGGCGCGCTTGTGCGCGGTCGCGAATTCGGGTGGAATAGCCGCGCCCATGGCCGCCCGGCACGAGATCACCGTCACGCCGAAGACGCAGTACCTCGCCGACCAGTCGGACGAGGCCGCCGAGCGCTACGTGTTCGCCTACACCATCACCATCCGCAACACCGGCACGGCGAGCGCGCAGCTCATCAGCCGCCACTGGATCATCACCGACGCGAACGGGAAAGTGCAGGAGGTGAAGGGCCTGGGCGTGGTCGGCGAGCAGCCCAGGCTCGCGCCGGGCGAGTCCTACGAGTACACGAGCGGCGCGGCGATCGCCACGCCGGTCGGCACCATGCGCGGCAGCTACCAGATGATCGCCGAGGACGGCACCCGGTTCGACGCGCCGATCCCGGAGTTCACGCTCTCGATCCCGCGCGTGCTGCACTAGCACGCGCCGTCCCGTGTCCCTGCACCGCAGCTACCGGCTGCTCGCGCCGGTCTACGACCTCGCCGTGCGCCGCGCGAGCCGCGCCGCCCGGGCGGCGAGCCTCGCCCGGCTGCCGGCGCACGCCGGTGCGCGCGTGCTCGTCGCCGGGATCGGCACCGGGCTCGACGTGCCCCACCTGCCGCCCGGCAACGACTACGTCGGCATCGACCTGACCGCCGCGATGCTCGCGCGCGTGCCGCGCGGGGAGCGCCTCGCGCTCGTGCGCGGCGACGCGCTGCGGCTGCCGTTCGCCGACCGCGCGTTCGACTTCGTCGTGCTGCACCTGATCGTCGCGGTCGTGCCGGAGCCTGCGCGCTGCCTCGCCGAGACCGCGCGCGTCCTGAGGCCCGGGGGGCGCGCCTTCGTGCTCGACAAGTTCCTGCGCCCGGGCGAGCGCGCGCCGCTGCGCCGCGCGCTGAACGCGCTGTCGCGCCACGTCGCGACGCGGCTCGACGTGGTGTTCGAGGACGCGCTCGCCGCGGCGCCGCTGCTCGCGGTGGAATCCGACCTGCCGGTGCTCGCCGGCGGATGGTTCCGCTCGATCGCGCTGGTGCGGCGCGCGCCGGCTACTTCTTCATCGTCCACCAGACGATGAACGCGAGCAGGGCGAGCGCGGCCGCCGCCTCGACGAGGAAGATCCAGAGGCCCTGCATGGGTGGCTATACTCGGCGCGTGGTGGGTGCCGCCGAATTCCGGGTCGGACGCGGGCGGCGCGCGATCTTAGCGCGCCGGCTCGCCGCGGTCGCGGCGCTGGTTCTCGCTGCGTGCGCGACGCAGCCGCCGGCGCCGCCCGGCGCGCAGGCTTGCCCCGCGCCGCAGCCCTGCCCCGCGTGCCCGGTGTGCCCCGCGCCGGAGCCGCCCAAGGTCCCGACGCTCGCGCCGGCGTCGTTCGCCGAGCTGCCGGGATGGACGAGCGACGATCTCGCCGCGGCGTGGCCGGCGTTTCGCGCGAGCTGCCGCGCGCTGCGCTTCCGCGCGGCCTGGCGCGAAGCCTGCGCGCGCGCGGAGTCGCTCGCCACTCCGGACGCCGCGGCGGTGCGCGCGTACTTCGAGGCGAACTTCGCGCCGTATCGCGTCGCCAACGCCGACGGCACGACGACCGGGCTCGTGACCGGCTACTACGAGCCGCTGCTGCGCGGCAGCCGCGAGCGGCGGGCGCCGTTCGTGCACCCGCTCTACGCGCCGCCCGACGACCTGCTCGTCATCGACCTCGCGGCGGTCGCGCCCGACACGCGCAACATGCGCCTGCGCGGGCGGCTCGACGGCCGCCGGGTCGTGCCGTACTGGTCGCGCGCCGAGATCGAGGACGGCAAGGCGCCGGTCGGCGGGAAGGAGCTCGTCTACGTCGACGACGCGATCGAGGCGTTCTTCCTGCAGATCCAGGGGTCGGGGCGGGTGCGCCTGGAGAGCGGCGAGGAGCTGCGCCTCGGCTACGCGGACCAGAACGGGCATCCGTACCACTCGATCGGGCGCTGGCTGGTCGAGCGGGGCGAGCTCGAGCTCGGTCAGGCGAGCATGCAGGGCATCCAGGCCTGGGCGCGCGCGCACCCGACGCGGGTCGCGGAGCTGCTCAACCAGAATCCCAGTTTCGTGTTCTTCCGCGTGCTCGAGCCCGGTCCGAACGGTCCGCCCGGCGCGCTCGGCGTGCCGCTCACCGCCGAGCGCTCGATCGCCGTCGATCCCCGCTTCGTCCCGCTCGGCGCACCGGTCGTCCTCGCGACGACGCACCCCAATTCGAGCGTGCCGCTGGAGCGGCTGGTCGTCGCGCAGGACACGGGCGGCGCGATCCGCGGCGCGGTGCGCGCGGACTTCTTCTGGGGCACCGGCCCGGACGCCGGCCTGCTGGCCGGGCGCATGCGCCAGCAGGGCCGCATGTGGGTGCTGCTGCCGCGCGGCTACCCGGTTCCGGCCGCGGACAACCGTCGCTGAGGCGCCTCGCGCCGGGTTCTGCCTGCTGCGTCGCCGCCGCCGCGCGCGCAATTGCGCTCGCGCCCGAGGCGGGCTGCCCTGCGCGCTAGCCGCGCGTCACTGCTTGTTCGCCTGCGCCTGGTCGAGCAGCTGGCTCAGCTGCGCCGCGGGGCGCCAGCCCGACAGGCGCTGCCCGTCGACGAAGATCAGCGTCGGGGTGCCGTTCACGCGGAACTTCCTGCCGAGCTCGAGATTGCGGTCGATCGGGTTGGGACAGTTCCCGTTCGCGGTCGGCTTGATGTCCTTGAGCATGAGGTCCTGCCAGGCCTTCGCCCGGTCCGGCGAGCACCAGATCGCGCGCGAGAGCGGCCCCGACTCCGGCGAGATGATCGGCAGCATGAAGACGTGCACGGTGACGTCGTCCATCTTCACCAGCTCGTTGTCGAATTTCTTGCAGTAGGGGCAGCGCGGGTCGGAGAAGTAGGCGAACTGCCGCGTGCCCTTGCCGCGCACGATCTTGAACGCCTGGTTGAGCGGCAGGTCGGCGAAGCGCACCGTGTTCAGCTTGCGCATCCGCAGCTCGGTGAGGTCGGTCTGCGTCTTGCCCTCGTACACCGTGCCGAGGAAGAAGTGCGTCGCCTCGTCGTTGGTGTAGAGCAGGCGCGTGCCCTCCGGCGTGGCGACGCGCACCTCCCACAGGCCGAGGAACCCCGCGCGGGCGATGCCCTCGACCTTCATGTCCGCGCCGAGAAACGCCTCCGCGGCCTTGCGGACGGTGGCTTCGTCGCGGGCGACCGCGGTCCCGCCGGCGAGCGCCGTCGCGAGAACGAGCAGGGGGAGCAGGCGTTTCAGCATTGGAATCCTTCCGTGGGTCGCCGTCCGGTCAGCCGACGGCATGGCGGACGAGCAGGTTCTTTACGACCGGCAACCGGTCGGTCAGGTTCAATCCGGCGTTGCGGAGCCGTGACGGAATCGTCCCTGCCTGACCGAAGAGTCCGACCAGTCCGTGGGTGACGGCGCGCATCGCGAGTATAGCTTCCGCCCGCGCGCGCTCGTAACGCCGGAGCACCGCCCGGTCCCCGGGATCGGCCGGACCGCGCGCGCGCAGCACGCGCGCGAGCACTCGCGCGTCGCCGAAGCCGAGGTTCACGCCCTGCCCCGCGAGCGGGTGAACGACGTGCGCCGCGTCGCCCACGAGCGCGACGCGCGGCGCGATCATCGACTGCGCGGTCAGGCGCTGCAGCGGGAACGCCCGTGCGGCCGTGAGCAGCGCGAGCGCGCCCAGAGCGCCCTGCCCGGCGGCCGCGACGCGCCGGCACAGCTCCGCCTGTTCGAGCGCAACGAGCTCGCGCCCATGCGCCGCGGGCGTGGACCACACCATCGACATCCGGTCGCCGGCGAGCGGGAGGTACGCGAGCACGCCGTCGGGCCGGAACCACTGATACGCCACGCCGCGGTGTGCCTGCGCGAGCGCGAAGTTCGCGACCACGCCGAGCTGGCCGTAGGGCTGCGCGCGGGCGGTGAGCCGCGCGTTTCGCCGCACCCACGATTGCGCCCCGTCCGCGCCGACGACCAGTCGGGCGGAGAGCGCCGTGCCGTCGGCGAGCGTCAGCGTCGCGGCGCGCTCGCCGACGTCGAGGCCCGCGCACTGCGCCGGCGCGAACAGGCGCGCGCCGCTCGCTTCGAGCACCTGCCAGAGCGCCTGCTGGAGGCGCGCGCTCTCGACGACGTGCGCGAGCGCCGCGACCCCCGTCTCGTAGGCGGAGAATTCCAGGCGCGCGCCCGGCGCGTCGCCGGAGACGCACATGGCGGCGACCGGCTGGACGCGCGCGCGGTCGAGCCGCTCCCACGCGCCGACCTCGGCCAGGAACGCGGCCGAGGCGGGGCTGATCGCATAGATCCTGCTGTCCCAGTCGTCGCCAGGCCGCGAAGGGGGCGTCGGCTCGACCACGGCGGCGCGCAGGCCGCTGCCGGCCAGCGCCGCGGCGACACTCGCCCCGACGAGCCCGGCGCCGACGACCACGACGTCGAACGGCGCGGCGTCTCGAGGATGGCCTACCATTTGCGCCGGATCGCCACGGCGAGCGGATCGACGCGCTCCTTCACTGCGTCATCGAGGTGGACGGTCTTCGTGGAGCACATGGGCGTACAGACGCGTTACGTGTGGACGGACAGATGTTATTCCGAGCAAGCCGATGGGCGTCCCGCGGCGGGTCGGTCGCTTGACCCGCTCCACCCCGCCCCGGATAATCGCGCCCCTTCCCTGGCGAGTTAGCTCAGCGGTTAGAGCAGCGGAATCATAATCCGTTGGTCCGGGGTTCAAATCCCTGACTCGCCACCATTTTTCTCGCCTTGCCCGGGGTTTTGCACGCGTTTGCGTGGCATTCGCCGCGGCGCGCCGCCGCGTTCGCCGCGAACCGGGCGCAAACCGCCTAAAATGGCCTCCGATCAAAGGATTCCGCCCATGTCTTCACGCCTGCGTTCCGCCCGGTTGGTGATCGCGCTGGCCCTCGCGCTGTGGGCGCTGGCCGGGGTCGGGCAGGTGGCGGTCCGGACGCTCCCGGAAGACGCCCGCCGCGGCTACCTTTCCTTCGTGCGGGAGAACGTCGTGTCCCTCGACGGCAAGGAGATCAAGATCGCGCCCGGCGGCCAGATTCGCGGCGCGAACAACCTGCTCGTGCTGCCCGCGCAGCTGCCGCGCAACGCGCTCGTGAAGTACCAGCTCGACGGCGGCGGGAACCTCTTCCGCGCCTGGATCCTGACCGCGGACGAGGCGAAGAAGCCGGACAAGTACGCCGCCCCGACCTTGCCGTGGAGCACCTCGCCCGAGCAGGGCCGGCCCATGGACCAGGTCCTGGGCACGCCGCCGCCGAGCCGCATCGGCCTGCGGCCGGGCGACCCGCCGCGCGACACGACGATCCCGCCCGGACCGGGCCAGTCCACCAACCCGTAATCGGCTGCCCCGCCCGCACGAGAGCGCGATGCCGCGCCGCGTCTACATCCGCACGTTCGGCTGCCAGATGAACGAGTACGACTCGGCCCGGATGGCCGACGTGCTCGCGGCGACGGACGGCTACGAGCGGGTCGCGGCCCCCGAGGAGGCGGACCTGATCCTCTTCAACACCTGCTCGGTGCGCGAGAAGGCGCAGGAGAAGGTCTTCAGCGACCTGGGCACGGTGCGTCACCTCAAGCGCGCGCGGCCCGACCTCCTCATCGGCGTGGGCGGCTGCGTCGCGAGCCAGGAGGGCAGCGCGATCGTCGCGCGCGCGCCGTTCGTCGATCTCGTGTTCGGGCCGCAGACCCTGCACCGGCTCCCGGAGCTGATCGCGGCGCGACGGCGTTCGGGGTCGGCGCAGGTGGACGTGTCCTTCCCCGAGATCGAGAAATTCGACGCCCTGCCGCCGGCGCGCGTCGCGGGCCCGGCCGCGTTCGTCTCCGTCATGGAGGGCTGCAGCAAGTACTGCAGCTTCTGCGTCGTGCCGTACACCCGCGGCGAGGAAATCTCGCGTCCCTTCGACGACGTCCTCACCGAGGTCGCCGACCTCGCCGACCGCGGCGTCAGGGAGATCACGCTGCTCGGCCAGAACGTGAACGCCTACCGCGGGGCGATGAGCGACGGCGAGGTCGCGGACTTCGCGCTCCTCCTCGAGTACGTCGCGGAGTTCCCCGGCATCGAGCGCATCCGCTACACCACCTCGCACCCGAAGGAGTTCACGCAGCGCCTGATCGACGCCCATGCGCGCCTGCCCAAGCTCGCGCCGCACGTCCACCTGCCGCTGCAGTCGGGCGCCGACCGCGTGCTCGCCGCGATGAAGCGCGGGTACACCGCGCTCCAGTACAAGTCGATCGTGCGGCGGCTGCGCGCCGCGCGCCCGGACGTGTCGATCTCGTCGGACTTCATCGTCGGGTTTCCGGGCGAGTCCGCGGCCGATTTCGAGCAGACGCTCGCGCTCGTCGCGGAGGTCGGCTTCGACGCCTCGTTCTCGTTCCTGTACAGCCGCCGGCCGGGCACCCCCGCGGCCGACCTCGCCGACGACACGCCGGCGGCGGCCAAGCTCGCGCGGCTGCAGCGTCTCCAGGCGCGCCTCGAGGCGCAGGCGCGCGCCATCAGCGCGGCGATGGTCGGCACGGTGCAGCGCGTGCTCGTCGAGGGCCCCTCGAAGCGGCACCCGGACGAGCTCGCCGGGCGCACCGGGAACAACCGCGTGGTCAACTTCGCCGGGCCGCCGCACCTCGTCGGACAGTTCGTCGAACTCGTCGTGGAGCGCGCGCTGCCGCACAGCCTGCGCGGCACGCTGCGGGGGCCCGAGCACGCGCCGCGCGCCGCGGTGGCATCCTAGCGTCCTCGCATGGGCGATCCCCGACCTCCCCGGCCCGCGCTGAAGCCCAAGACCGTCGAGCTGACGCTCGCGCCCGCCGACAACCTGCGCCTCGCGAACCTGTGCGGCGCGCTGGACGAGAACCTGCGCCAGATCGAGACCGCGCTCGAGGTGACCATCGCGCGCCGCGGCGAGCGCTTCACCGTGCGCGGCGACGCCGACCGCGCCGCCCGCGCCGCCGCGCTGCTCGAGCGCTTCTACGCCGGCGCCGGGCGCGGGCTCAGCGTCGACGACATCCAGCTCGGGCTGGTCGAGGCGCAGGGCCCGCGCGGACGCGACGAGCCGGACCAGCCGGTGCTGCAGACGCGGCGCGCCGATCTGCACGGCCGCACGCCGCACCAGCGCGAGTACCTGCGCAACATCTTCGCCCACGACGTGACGTTCGGGGTGGGCCCCGCGGGCACCGGCAAGACCTACCTCGCGGTCGCCTGCGCGGTGGACGCGCTGGAGCGCGACGCGGTCAAGCGCATCGTGCTGGTGCGCCCGGCGGTGGAAGCGGGCGAGCGGCTCGGCTTCCTGCCCGGCGACCTCGCGCAGAAGGTGGACCCGTACCTGCGGCCGCTCTACGACGCGCTCTACGACCTGATGGGGTTCGACAAGGTGCAGCGCATGTTCGAGCGCGGAGCGATCGAGATCGCGCCGCTCGCCTACATGCGCGGGCGGACGCTGAACCACTCGTTCATCATCCTCGACGAGGCGCAGAACACCACGCCCGAGCAGATGAAGATGTTCCTCACCCGCATCGGCTTCGGCACCAAGGCGGTGGTCACCGGCGACGTCACCCAGATCGACCTCGCGCGCGGCCAGCGCAGCGGGCTGGTCGAGGCGCGGCGCATCCTCGGCGCGGTGCGCGGCATCGCGTTCACCGAGTTCGGCTCCGAGGACGTGGTGCGGCACCCGCTGGTGGCGCGCATCGTCAACGCCTACGAGGCGCACTCGCGCGCGAGCGCCGCGCGCGCGCCGGGCGACC
>JAGVSZ010000162.1 GCA_019137045.1 Betaproteobacteria bacterium | reverse complement strand
CCGGCGCCCGCACCCATTTTGCGCAGGATAGCGAGCCCATGTCCGCCGTTCCGAAGCCCGCTCCCGAGCAGGCCTACCTCTCGGTCAACAACATCGAGGTCATCTACAACCACGTCATCCTCGTGCTGAAGGGCGTGTCGCTCGAGGTGGAGAAGGGCCGCATCGTCGCGCTGCTCGGGGCGAACGGCGCCGGCAAGACGACCACGCTGAAGGCGATCTCGAACCTGCTGCGCGCGGAGCGCGGCGAGGTGACCAAGGGGTCGATCGAGTTCGACGGCAAGCGCGTCGACGCACTCACGCCCGCCGAGCTGGTGAAGCTCGGCGTGTGCCAGGTGATGGAGGGCCGGCACTGCTTCCAGCACCTCTCGGTCGAGGAGAACCTGCTCACCGGCGCCTACACGCGCGGGGTGGGCCGCGCCGACGTCCGGCGCGACCTCGACCTCGTCTACACCTATTTCCCGCGCCTGCGCGAGCGG
The DNA here is from genome assembly GCA_019137045.1 of Betaproteobacteria bacterium. Classification (GTDB taxonomy): domain Bacteria; phylum Pseudomonadota; class Gammaproteobacteria; order Burkholderiales; family SG8-39; genus JAGVSZ01. The sequence goes on along the minus strand of JAGVSZ010000162.1, from coordinate 25,935 downwards.
CGCAACTCGCAGGCCGGCTACACCTCGGGCGGCGAGCAGCAGATGACCGCCATCGGCCGCGCGCTGATGGCGCACCCCAGGATGATCCTGCTCGACGAGCCGTCGATGGGGCTCGCGCCGCAGCTGGTCGAGGAGATCTTCGAGATCGTGCAGAGCCTCAACCGCAAGGAGGGCGTCTCGTTCCTGCTCGCCGAGCAGAACACCAACATCGCGCTCAAGTACGCCGACTACGGCTACATCCTGGAGAACGGCCGCGTCGTCAGGGACGGCGAGGCGCAGAAGCTGCGCGAGAACGACGACGTCAAGGAGTTCTACCTCGGCGTGTCGACCGGCGGCCGCAAGAGCTTCCGCGACACGAAGTTCTATCGCCGCCGGAAACGCTGGCTGTCCTAGGATGGCCGAGCACTACGACGCCCTCGAAACGCGCGACCCGGAGGCCCGGGAGCGCGACCTCATGGCCAGGCTGCCCGCACACCTCGCGCACGCGAAGGCGAACGCGCCGGGCTTCGCGCGCATCCTGAAGGACGTCGACCCGCGCGAGGTGACGTCGCGCGAGCGGCTGGCCCGCCTGCCGGTGACGCGCAAGTCCGACCTGAAGGCGCTGCAGGAGGCGATGCGCCCGCTCGGGGGCTTGAACGCCACGCCGCTCGACAGGCTGGCCAAGATCTTCGTGTCGCCCGGTCCGATCTGCGAGCCCGAGGGCCACGGCCGCGACTGGTGGCGCACCGGACGCGCGCTCCACGCCGCCGGCTTCCGCGCGGGCGATCTCGTGGCGAACACCTTCGCCTACCACTTCACGCCGGCCGGCTCGATGCTCGAGACCGGGGCGCTCGCCTGCGGCTGCGCGGTGGTCCCCACCGGGGTCGGGCAGACCGAGATGCAGGTCGCCACGATCGCGGACCTGCGCATCCGCGGCTACATCGGCACGCCGTCGTTCCTGCGGCTCATCGTCGAGAAGGCCGACGAGCTGAAGGCCGACATCTCCTGCCTCACGAAGAGCATGGTGGGCGCCGAGTACGTGCCGCCGGCGCTGCGCGCGGCGATGGCCGCGCGCGGCCTGAGCGTCATGCAGTGCTACGCGACGGCCGACCTCGGGCTGATCTCGTACGAGTCGCGCGGACCCGGCGGCGAGGTGTGCGAGGGGATGACCGTCGACGAGCACATCCTGCTCGAGATCGTGCGGCCGGGCACCGGCGACGCGGTCGCCGCGGGCGAGGTGGGCGAGGTGGTGGTCACGAGCTTCAACCCCGACTACCCGCTCATCCGCTTCGCGACGGGCGACCTCTCGGCGGTGCTCCCCGGGCCCGCCCCGTGCGGGCGCACCAACGTGCGCATCAAGGGCTGGATGGGGCGCGCCGACCAGACCACCAAGGTGAAGGGCATGTTCGTGCACCCGTCCCAGGTGGCCGAGGTGCTCAAGCGTCATCCGGAGGTGAAGCGCGCGCGGCTGGTCGTCGACAGCCCGGACGGGCAGGACCGCATGACGCTCCACTGCGAGGTCGCCGGCGCGCCCGAGGGTCTCGCGCAGCGCGTGGTCGCCAGCCTGCGCGACGTGACCAAGCTGCGCGGCGAGGTGCAGCTCCATGCGCCGGGCGCGCTGCCGAACGACGGCAAGGTGATCGAGGACGCGCGCAAGTACGCGTGACCCGGCGCGGGGCGGCCGCGCGCGGACGGGGGCACCATGAGCTTCTACGCCTTTCTGCGCGCGGGCGACGCGCGCTACCAGGAGCGCCTCGGCCTCGACTTCGAGGAGTTCGCCGCCGGGCAGCGCTTCCGCCATCGCCCCGGGGTGACGCTCTCGCAGCAGGACAACGCCGACGAGGCGCTCGACACGCTGAACTCGGCGATGCTCCACTACGACGCGCACTACGCCGCGCAGACGGCCTGGCGGCGGCCGCTGGTGGTGTCGACGCTGACGATCCAGCGCGTGATCGGCATGGCGTCGAAGACCTTCGGGCGCAAGAAGGCGCTCCTCGGCTTCGCCGAGATCGCCCTGACCGGGCCGCTGTTCGGCGGCGACACGCTGTACGCGGAGTCGGAGGTCACGGGGGTGCGGGCGGGGGACGCCCCGGACCACGGCGTGGTGACCGTCGCCACGCGCGGCGTGACCGCCGCAGGCAGGGAGATCGGCAAGCTCGCGTACGACGTCGCGGTCTACGTCCGCGGCGCGCACCCCGACGAGGCCGGCCGGCCGGCGCTGCCGGTCGCCGAGGAAGAGCGCTTCCGCATGTACGCCGCGCAGCCCGACGGCGCGCTCGTCGAGCGCTACGGCCTGTACTTCGAGGATGCGCAGGCCGGCGACACGTTCGTCCACTTCCCGCGCCGGACGTTCCTGCGCGACGAGGCGATCGGGCACGCGCTGCGCTCGCTCGAGGTCGGCCCGCAGTTCCACGATCCGGGCTGGGTCGAGGCTCACGCCGGCGGCCGCTACCGGGTGATGGAGACGTGGGTCATCGCGGCGGCGACCGCGCTCACCACCCGCACCTTCGGCCGCGTCGTCGCCAACCTCGGGTGGCACGACGTGAGGCTCCCGGCGCCGGTTCACGCCGGCGACACGATCGAGGCCGAATCGACGATCGTCGACAAGCGCGCGTCGAAATCGCGCCCCGACGAGGGGATCCTCACCGTCGACACGCGCGCCTACAATCAGCGGCGCGAGCTGGTGCTCGCGTACCGCCGCAACCTCCTCGTGTACCGCCGCGACGCGGCCGCGCCGTACGGCGCCGCCGGCTACGCCTGAGGAATGCCGATGCCCGTGCTCGACCTCGCCCACTGCCGCGCTTTCCTCTTCACCCCCGGGAACCGGCCCGAGCGCTTCGCCAAGGCGGCCGCGACCGGGGCCGACGCGCTGATCCTCGATCTCGAGGACGCGGTCGCGCCCCAGGCGAAGGACGCGGCGCGCGCGATCCTGATCGACCACTTCCGCGGCGACTTCCGCGCCGGCCTCGGCCCGCGGCAGCTCAAGGGGCTGCGGGTGAACAACCTCCACACCGGCGCGGGGCTGCGCGACCTCGAGGCGCTCGCGTCGAGCGGCGTCGTGCCGGACTTCGTGATGATTCCCAAGGTCGAGTCGGCGCTCGAGATCAGGCTGTACGCGCGCCACCTGGAGGGCGCGCAGGCGGCGATCGGCCTCGTCTGCCTGATCGAGTCGGCGCGCGGGCTCGAGGCGGCGATGGAAATCGCGCACGCCGACCCGCGCCTGCGGGTGCTGGTGCTCGGCGGCGTCGACCTCGCCGCGGACCTGCGGGCCGAGCTCGCCTGGGAGCCGCTGTTGTACGCCCGCTCGCGCCTCGTCCAGGCTGCGGCGAGCGCCGGCATCGGCCTCGTCGACCTGCCGCACCTCGCGTTCGACGACGCGGCGGACCTGGCGGCGGTGTGCCGGCGGGTGAAGGCGCTCGGCTTCACCGGGAAGCTCGCGATCCATCCGCGGCAGGTACCGCCGATACTCGAGGCGTTCACGCCGACCGCGGCCGAGGTCGAGCGCGCGGCGCGGATGGTCGCGGCGCTCGAGCAGGCGGGCGGCAACGCGGTCGAGTTCGAGGGGAAGATGCTCGAGATCCCGATCGTGAAAGCGGCGCGGCGCGTGCTCGCGCTGGCGCAGCGATGAGGCTCGTCCTCGCGCTCGCCGGGATGCTCGCCGCGGCCACCGCGGCCGCGCAGAGCGAGTCGCCGCCGCCGCGCGATGCGCCGTACTTCCCCACCCCGCAGACCGTGGTCGACCGGATGCTCGAGCTCGCCAGGGTCGGCCCCGACGACTACGTGATCGACCTCGGCTCGGGCGACGGGCGCATCGTCATCACCGCCGCGAAGCGCTTCGGCGCGCGCGGGCTCGGGATCGAGATCGAGCCGAGCCTCGTCAGCCAGGCGAACTGGACCGCGCGGCGCGACGGCGTCGCCGAGCGCGCGAGGTTCGTCGAGCAGGACCTCTTCCAGACCGACCTGCGCCCGGCGACGGTGCTCACCCTCTATCTCTTCCGCGAGCTCAACATCAAGCTCGCGCCGCGCATCCTCGAGCAGCTGCGTCCGGGGGCGCGCGTCGTGTCGCACGACTGGGACCTCGGCGACTGGACGCCCGATCACCAGGAGACGGTGCCGGCTCCCGACAAGGCGGTCGGCATCAGCCGCGAGAGCAAGGTGTTCCTCTGGATCGTGCCGGCGCGCGTTCAGGGCGAGTGGCGCGTGGAGACCACGCTGCCCGGCGCGCCCGCGGGAAGGCTCGCGCTGCAGCAGCGCTACCAGTTCCTCGCGGGGACGCTCGACGGCGCCGCGCTCCAGGCCGGCAAGGCGAGCGGCGCGAACGTCGCGTTCACGGTCGCCGGCGCGGGGCCGTTCGCGGGGCGCTACGAGGGCACCGCGTCCGGCGACTCGATCGCCGGTCGGGTGCGGCGCGCCGACGGGAGCGCGGGCACGTGGCGCGCGGTGCGGTGAGGCCGATGCGGCGGCTTGCGCCGATTCTCGTCGCGCTGCTCGCGCTCGCGGCGGCGGGCGCGCGCGGCCAGACCGGCGCTCCCGGCGAAGTCGTCTACGACCCGTTCGTCCCCACCCCGCACCGGATCGTCGAGCAGATGCTCGCGCTGGCGGAGGTCGGCCCGGGCGACCTCGTCGTCGACCTCGGCTCCGGCGACGGGCGCATCGTGATCGCGGCCGCGCAGCAGTTCGGCGCGCGGGCGCTCGGCGTGGACATCGACCGCTCGCTGGTAGCCGAGGCGCGGGAGAGGGCGGCCAGGGCGGGCGTCGCCGGCCGGACGCGCTTCGTCGCGCGCGACTTCTTCGCCACCGACCTGCGCGACGCGACCGTGCTCACGCTCTACCTGCTGCCCGAGACGAACCGCAAGCTCCTGCCCAAGATCCTCGCGGAGATGAAGCCCGGGACGCGCGTCGTCGCGCACCGTTTCGCGCTCGGCGACTGGCCGCCGGACCGGCAGCTCATGGTGGACGCCGCGGAGGACTGGTCCGCGACCGCCGCGACCCGCTGGGTGTACCTGTGGTACGTGCCGGCGCAGATCGGCGGCGAGTGGGAAGTGACGCGCGAAGGCGGCGTGGCGTTCCGGCTCGACTTCGCGCAGGCGTACCAGAACCTGGGCGGGAAGGCCACGAACGGCACGGCGACGGAGACGCTGGACCGGGGCGTGCTGCGCGGGAGCGAGATCCGCTTCATCGTGCCCGGCGCGGCGCCGTTCGCGGGCGACTACGCCGGCCGCGTGGACGGCGACACGATGAGCGGCGACCTGAACGGCGGCGCGCGCTGGCGCGCGGTGCGGCGGAAGACGCGGTGACCGTCCTGCGCGTCCTCTGCGCGCTCGCCCTGTTCGCGGCGGCGGCGGCCCGCGGCGAAGAGGTGCCCTACGTCCAGACGCCGCAGAACGTCGTGGAGGCGATGCTCGAGCTCGCGGGCGTGCGCGGGACGGACTTCCTGATCGACCTCGGCTCGGGCGACGGGCGCATCGTCATCACCGCGGCCAGGAAGTACGGCGCGAGCGGGATCGGTATCGACTACGACGGGCACCTCGTCAGGGAGAGCACCGCCAATGCGCTGAAGGCCGGCGTGGCCGACCGCGCGCGCTTCGTCGAACAGGATTTCTTCGACGCCGACCTCGGCGCGGCGACGGTGGTCACGATGTACCTGCTGCCCGAGTTCAACGTGCGGCTGCGGCCGAAGCTGCTGCGCGAGCTGCGCCCCGGCAGCCGCATCGTGACCCACGACTACGACCTGGGGCCGGAGTGGACGCCCGACGCGCGCATCGAGGTGCCGGCGCCGGACAAGCCGGTGGGCGCGCGGAAGGTGAGCACGCTCTTCCTCTTCGTCGTGCCGGCGCAGGTTGCGGGGCAGTGGGAGACGCGCGTGCCGGTCGGCGACGGGGCGGTGGACGCCGTGCTCGAGCTCGAGCAGGCGTTCCGGCAGCTGGGCGGGAGCGCGCGGATCGAAGGGACGACGCGGCCGATCGAGCGCGCGGAAGTGAGGGGGCGCTACGTCGCGTTCCGGGTGGACGACCCGGCGGGCGGCGCGCTCCGGTTCCAGGGCAACGCGTCGGCCGACCGGATCGTCGGGCAGGTCTCCACGCCCGACGGGCGCGCTCACCCGTGGCGCGCGCGGCGGGTGAAGTAGCGCTACCCGCGCCAGGCGCCGCCGCGCCAGTGCCGCAGCATCAGGTAGCCGCCGAGCATGCCGCCGAGGTGCGCGAAGTGCGCGACGCCCTGCGAGGTGCCGGTCACGCCCAGGTAGAGCTCGAGCGCGCCGTAGAGGGTCACGAAGAGCCACGCCGGCAGCGGCACCGGCGGGAAGATCAGCATGATCATCCGGCGCGGGTAGAGCATGCCGAAGGCGAGCAGCAGCCCGAACACGCCGCCGGAGGCGCCCACGGTCGGGTAGGGCGCCGCGGCCGCGATCCCGGACACCGCGAGCTGCGTGAGCGCGGCGACGATGACCGCGACGAAGTAGTACTGGAGATAGCGGCGCGGGCCGAAGGCGCGCTCGATCTCGCCCCCGAACATGTACAGCGCGAACATGTTGAAGAAGAGGTGCAGCGTGCTGCCGTGGAGGAAGGCGTAGGTGACGAGCTGCCAGAGGCCGAAGCCGGCGCCCGACTCCGGGCCGAGGACGGAGGCGGAGCCGAGCGGCCAGAGCGCGAAGGCGATGACGAAGCGCTCGCCGAGCAGGTACTGGAGGCCGAAGACCGCGACGTTCGCGAGGATGAGCGCGCGGGTGACCGGGGGGACGGAGCCGAACATGGGCGAATGCGGATGCAACCATACATGAGGGCGGGGAAGGGAAAGGCAATGGCGAGGCGCGGGCGGGGCGACGGGCCGTCGGGACGCAGGTGCGACGGATGTCGCCGGGGGGCGGCGCGACGTTTCGGGCGGATGTGGAAAGTTCCCGGCGCATCTGCCAAGCTTGCGCGCTCGCGCTGCGCGGTTGCGCGGCGCGCAAACGGGTGGAGGGCCCTTGCATGATTACCGAGTACGTCCTGTTCGATCTGCCGCGGGGCATCTCGCGGCAGGAGGTGGTGGCCGGCATGCACGAAGTGGCCCCGCGCTGGCGCAAGGAGCCCAACCTCATCCGCAAGACGTTCGTGTTCGACCCGACGGCCAACCAGGCGGGCGCGTTCTACCTCTGGAAGGACCGGGCGTCCGCCGAGGCGGCGCACGACGACGCGTGGCGTCAGCGCGTCCGCTCGACCTACGGCAGCGACCCGCAGATCAGGTACTTCGACACCCCGCTGGTGGTCGACAACGCGCTCGGCCAGGTGATCGAGTAGCGTCCGCCCGGACGCCGCCGGCCGGAGGCTCCCGGAGGCCGTGGCCGAGCGACGCAGGCGCCCGCGCGCGGCGCCGGCGCGGCCCGGCCTTCGTTGTCCCGGCTCACGCCGCGATCAGCGGCACGAGGTCGCCGTCCTCCTGCGCCACCGCCCGCGCGCGCACGAGGTCCTCCACCAGCCACGCCGCCATCGCCTCCGGGGTGAGTCCGAGGAACTCGCGGTTGATGCGCTGCAGGATCCCGATCGACGCGCAGTAGGCGGGCAGCGTCGCGATCGGCATGCGCCGCTTCTGCAGCAGCGCGAACACGATCATCACCTTCACGGCGTGGCGCGCGTGGCGCGAGAGGTCGCGCTCGAAGCCCTCGAGGCGGCCGTACGCCCGCTCGAGCGCGGGCACGACGCGGTCGAACGCGGCGCCGTGCCCGGGAATGACCGCGCGCGGGGCGAGGCGCGCGATCGTGTCCAGCGTCGCGCGCGTCTGCGCGAGCGCGTGCGTGTCGCCGAAGAGCGCCGGGAAGATCACGCCGAACCCGTCCTCCCACAGCGCGTCGCCGGCGATCAGCACGCGCTCCTCCGGCGACCAGAACATGAGCGCGTGCGGATCGTGCGCGGGCGCCGCGATCGCCTGCCACTCGTGCTCGCCCATGCGCACGACCTCCCCGGCGGCGAGCGTGTCGTCGTAGCCGAACCGCTCGGCGCGCTGGTCCGCGAACCCGAGAATCAGCGCCTCCTCGTCCCACGCGTCGATCAGCGGGGCCTCGCCGGCCGGGATCGTGGTGCGGCAGCCGTGGCGGGCCTGCACCGCCCGGTTGCCGCCGATGTGATCGGAATGGCAGTGCGTGTTCACCAGCCGCGCGAGCGGCCGCCCGGCGAGCGCGTGGTCGAGGAGCGCGAGCGTCTGCGGCGCGTGATCGCCGTATCCGGAGTCGACCAGGGTCACGCCCTCGCGCCCGGCGAGCAGGATGCCGTTGGACGAGAGCCACCCGCGCTGGAGCACCTGGATGGACGCGGGCAGCACGGCGGCCGTCAGCGCGCGGCGGGCTTGCGCGCCTCGGCGCGCGCGCGCGCCGCGAGCTTCTCCGCGCGCGTGTAGCCGGACCAGCCGGCGATCTCGTCGAGCGTGCGGAAGCATCCTTCGCACAGGCCGGTGGCGTCGTTCATGCGGCAGACGTTGATGCAGGGCGAGGGAACGTCACCGCGCCCCCTGGGCGCCGCCGCGGCGGGCGGCGCGCTCATGTCGCCCGTTGCGCGGCGAGCGCGCGCGCGACCTTCGACGTCGGCTCGCGCCCGAGCGCGGCGCAGATGAACCGCCCGGCCTCGAACACCTGCCCGAGGTCCACGCCGGTCTCGATCCCGAGCCCGTCGAGCATGTAGACAACGTCCTCGGTCGCGACGTTGCCCGACGCGCCCTTCGCGTAGGGGCAGCCGCCGAGCCCGGCGACCGAGCTGTCGGCGGTGGCGACGCCCAGCTCGAGCGCGGCGTAGAGGTTCGCCAGCGCCTGGCCGTAGGTGTCGTGCAGGTGGACCGCGAGCCGGGCGACCGGCACCGTGCGCGCCACCGCCTCGATCATCGCGCGCACCTTGCCGGGCGTTCCCACCCCGATCGTGTCGCCGAGCGAGAGTTCGTAGCAGCCCATCGCGTCGAGCGCCTTCGCCACCGCCGCGACCGCCGCCGGCGCGATCGCGCCTTCGTAGGGGCAGCCGACGACGCAGGAGATGTAGCCGCGCACGCGCATCCCCTGCGCACGAGCCGCCTCGGCCACCGGCGCGAAGCGCGCGAGGCTCTCCGCGATCGAGCAGTTGATGTTCTTGCGGCTGAACGTCTCGGACGCCGCGCCGAAGATCGCGATCTCCTCGACGCCCGCGGCAACCGCCGCCTCGAAGCCCTGCAGGTTCGGCACGAGCACCGGGTAGGAGACGCCGGGCTTGCGCCGGATGCCCTTCAGCACCGCCGCCGAGTCGGCCATCTGCGGCACCCACTTCGGCGACACGAACGCCCCGGCCTCGACCGCCGGCAGGCCGGCGTCCGCGAGCCGGTTCACGAGCTCGATCTTCGTCGCGGTCGGGACGGTCGCCGGCTCGTTCTGCAGGCCGTCGCGCGGACCCACGTCGACGATGCGGACTTTCGCGGGGAGGGGCATCCCGCGATTCTAGTAGCCGCGCGCGCGATCCACCACGCCGGTGACCGCCTCGCCGCGCTCGAACGCGCGAATCTTCCCCGCGACCTGCGCGACCGAGTCCTCGACCAGCGTCAGCGCCGAGCAGTGCGGCGTCAGGAACACCTTCGGGTGCGACCAGAAGCGGTGCGCCGCGGGCAGCGGCTCGGCGTGGAACGCGTCGAGCGTCGCGCCGGCGAGATGGCCGGAGTCGAGCAGGGCGAGGAGGTCGTCGTCCACCACGATCCCGCCGCGCGCCACGTTGATCACGTACGCGCCCGGCGGCAGCCTGCCGAGCGTTGCGCGGTTCAGCAGGCCGGCGGTGTCCGGCGTGAGCGGCAGCATGCACACGAGCGCGCGCGTCGCGCGCAGGAACGCATCCAGCTCGCCGGCGCCCGCGAAGGTGCGCACGCCATCGAGCACCTTCCGGCTCGCGCTCCACCCCAGCACCGGGAAGCCGAGCGCGCGGAGCATCGCCGCCAGCCGCAGGCCCAGCACCCCCAGGCCCATCACGCCGGTCGGGAACTCGTCGTGCCGAGGGGGACGGTGCACCCGCCACTCGGCGCGCGCCTGCTGCCGCGCGTAGTCGTCGAGGCGGCGGAAGTAGCGCAGCACCGCCCACGCGACGTACTCCTCCATCTGCTTCCCCATCCCCGCGTCCTCGAGCCGCACGAGCGGCACGCCCGGAGGAAGCGCGAGCGACCTCAGCGTGGCGTCGACGCCCGCGGCGAGATTGAACGCCGCCTTCAACCGCGCCTGCCCGTCGAGCAGCTCGCGCGGCGGATGCCAGAACGCCGCGTAGTCGGCCTGCCACGCGGGGCCGGGCGCCCACGCGCGGACCTCGGTACCGGGCAGCGCCCGGACGAACGCGTCGCGCCACTCGTCCGGCGCCTTCGGGACGTGGAGCAGCAGCCTCAAGCGGCGTCGAAGCGGATCAGCTCGGCGCCCTCGGCCACCTGGTCGCCGATGCGGTAGAGGATTTCCTGCACCGCGCCCGCGGCCGGCGCCACGATGGTGTGCTCCATCTTCATCGCTTCCATGACGAGGAGCGGCGCGCCGCGGTCCACCTTCGCCCCCGCGGCGACCAGCACCGCGATCACCTTGCCGGGCATCGGGGCGGTCAGGCCGCCGCCGTGCGCCTCGGTCTGGGCGCCGGCGAGCCACGGGTCGTGCAGCTCGAAGCGGTGGCGCCCGCCCCGGTGGAAAACTTCGATCGCGTCGCCGCTGCGCACCACGGTCGCCGCGATCGACTCGTCGTCCAGCCAGGCGCGCACGCCCGTCGCGCCGACGCTCTCGCAGGTGAGCATGCGGCGGGCGCCGGAGAGCTCGACCTCGAAGGCGCCGCCCGCGCGGTAGTGCACGGTCACCGCATGCGGGCGGTCGCCCTCCCGGAAGTCGAAGACGTGGTGGTTGTCCTGGTTGAGGCGCCAGCCGTCGCACTCGCTCCACGGCGACCACGGGTCGCCGGAGGCGGCCGCGTGCGCGCGCGCGTCCCGGCCGAGGCGCAGCAGCTCGGCCGCGGTGGCGAGCGCGAGCACCTCGTCGGGCGCGGCGGCGGGCGGCGGGAAGAGCTCGGCGCGCGCGCGCTCGATCAGGCCGGTGTCGAGGTCCGCGGCGGCGAACGGCGTGCACTGCACCAGCCGCGACAGGAACGCGACGTTGGTGGTGAGCCCGACGATCTCGAACGCGCCGAGGGCTTCGCGCATGCGCGCGAGCGCCGCGGGCCGGTCGCGGTCCCACACGATCAGCTTCGCCACCATCGGGTCGTAGTGCGGCGAGATCTCGTCGCCCGCCGCGACGCCGGTGTCCACGCGCACGTGGCGCGAGGCGGCCGGCGGGACGAAGTGCGCGATGCGCCCGGTCGCCGGCAGGAAACCCTTCGCCGGGTCCTCGGCGTACACCCGCGCCTCGAGCGCGTGGCCGTCCAGGGCGAGCTCGTCCTGGCGCCGCGGCAGCGGCTCGCCCCAGGCGACGCGGAGCTGCCACTCGACCAGGTCCGCGCCGGTGATCATCTCGGTCACCGGATGCTCGACCTGGAGGCGCGTGTTCATCTCCATGAAGTAAAACGTGCCGGCCTGGTCGGCGATGAACTCGACCGTGCCCGCGCCGACGTAGCCGATCGCCTGCGCCGCGGCCACCGCGGCGGCGCCCATCGCCGCGCGGCGCGCCGCGGTCATGCCGGGCGCGGGGGCCTCCTCGAGCACCTTCTGGTGGCGGCGCTGCACCGAGCAGTCGCGCTCGAAGAGGTGCACGCAGCCGCCCCGCGCGTCGGCGAAGACCTGGATCTCGATGTGCCGCGGGCGCTGCAGGTACTTCTCGACGAGCACCTTGTCGTCGCCGAACGCCGACGCCGCCTCGCGCTTGCACGAGGCGAGCGCGGCGGCGAACTCGTCCGCCCGCTCGACGATGCGCATGCCCTTGCCGCCGCCGCCGGCGGACGCCTTGAGCAGGACCGGATAGCCGATGCGGTCGGCCTCGGCGCGGAGGTGCCGCGCATCCTGGTCGTCGCCGTGATAGCCGGGCACGAGGGGCACGCCGGCCCGCTCCATGAGCGCCTTCGCCGCGCTCTTCGAACCCATGGCGCGGATCGCGGACGCCGGCGGACCGACGAACACGACCCCGGCCTTCTCGCACGCGGCGGCGAAGTCCCCGTTCTCCGCGAGGAACCCGTAGCCGGGGTGGATCGCCTGCGCGCCCGAGCGCAGCGCCGCCTCGAGGATGCGATCGCCGCGCAGATAGCTCTCCTTCGCCGCGGCGGGCCCGACGAGGTACGCCTCGTCGGCGGCGCGCACGTGCAGCGCGCCGCGGTCGGCCGCGGAGTACACGGCGACCGTGCCGATGCCGAGGCGGCGCGCGGTGCGGATCACCCGGCAGGCGATCTCGCCGCGGTTCGCGATGAGGAGCTTGGTGAACATCGCGCGCGCTCAGCGCTTCTTCCCGCCCCTGCCGGCCTTCCGCGGCGCGAACTCCGCCGGCACCCACGCCGGCTTGCGCTTCTCGAGGAACGACCGGATGCCCTCCCTGCCCTCCTCCGAGGCGCGCGCCGTGGCGATCCGCGTCGCGGTGTCGCCGATCAGGTCCTCGTCGATCGCCCGCCCCGCCACCGCGCGGACCAGGTCCTTGGTCGCCGCGTGCGCCGCCGGGCCGCCGACGACCAGGTGCCCGAGGAGGGCGTTGACCGTCGCGTCGAGCTCCTCGTCGACGCAGATCTCCTGCACCAGGCCGATGCGGTACGCCTCGGCCGCGGTGAAGCGCTCCGCGGTGAGCATGTAGCGGTGGGCCGCGCGCGCGCCCATCGCCGCGATCACGTACGGGCCGATCGTCGCCGGGACGAGGCCGAGCTTCACCTCCGACAGGCAGAACTCGGCCCCGTGCGCCGCCACCGCGACGTCGCAGGCGGCGACCAGGCCCATTCCGCCGGCGAACGCGGGACCGTGCACGCGCGCCACCGTGGGCTTCCTCATCCGGTAGAGCGTGTTGAGCATGCGCGCGAGCCCGAGCGCGTCGGCGTGGTTCTGGGCGAAGTCGTAGCCGGACATCTTCTTCATCCAGCCGAGGTCGGCGCCGGCGCAGAACGCCGGCCCGCGCCCGGCGAGCACCAGCGCGCGCATCGCCGGGTCCGCGTCCACGGCGCGCAGCGCGTCGCTCAGCTCGGCGATCATCGTCTCGTTGAAGGCGTTGCGGATCTCGGGCCGGTTCAGCCAGACGAGCGCGATGCCCGACGCGTTGCGTTCGAGTTGGATGGTCTGATAGCTCATGTTCGCCGCCTATGTCCGCAGCCGCTTGGCGACTTCCTCGAGCATCACCTCGGTCGCGCCGCCGCCGATAGCGAGCACGCGCGCGTCGCGCACCAGCCGCTCGATCGCGCTCTCGCGCATGTAGCCCATCCCGCCGTGGAACTGCTGGCAGGCGTACAGGACCTCGTTCGCGAGCTCGCCGGTCAGCGCCTTGAGCGCCGACACCTCCCGCACGCACTCGCGCTCCTGCGTCACGAGCCAGGCGCAATGATAGAGGAACGCGCGCGCCGCCTGGACCTTCGCGTCGAGCAGGGCGAGCCGCTGGCGGATCGCCTGCTTGTCGAACAGGGTCGCGCCGAAGGCCCTGCGGTTCGCCACCCAGTCGAGGGTGAGCGCGAGCGCGGTCTGGCAGTGGCCGACCGCCATCGCGGCGAGCGCGATGCGCTCGGTCTGGAAGTTGCGCATGATGGCGTAGAAGCCGCGGTTCTCCTCGCCGAGCAGGTTCGCGGCCGGGATGCGGCAGGACTCGAACACGAGCTCCGCGGTGTCGGAGGAACGCCAGCCCTGCTTGTCGAGCGCGCGCCCGACGCGCAAGCCCGGGGTGCCCTTCTCGACGACGAACATCGAGATCCCGCGCGCACCCCTGCTCTCCGCGTCGGTGCGCGCCGCGACGAAGTAGAGGTCGCCGTGGACGCCGTTCGTGATGAACATTTTGGCGCCGTCGAGCACCCAGCCGTCGCCGTCGCGCCGCGCGCGGGTGCGGATCGAGGCGACGTCCGAGCCGGCGTCGGGCTCGGTGACCGCGACCGCGGTCACCAGCTCGCCGGCGATCACCCGGCGCAGGTAGCGGTCGAGCTGCGGGCGCGAGCCGGCGTGCGCGAGGTGCGGGCTCGCCATGTCGGTGTGCACGAGCACCGTGATGACGAAGCCGCCGAAGGTCGAGCGCGCGAGCGCCTCCTGGAACACGACCGCGGTGAGCGCATCGGCGCCGGCGCCGCCGTACTCGGGCGGGTAGGTGATGCCGAGCAGGCCGAGGCGCCCGAGCGCGCGGATCACCGCGCGCGGGACGAAGCCCTGCGCCTCCCACGCCGCGCCGTGCGGCTCGACCTCCTCGGCGAGGAAGCGCGCGACCGTGTCGCGGAGCTGTGCGTGCTCGGGGGTGGTGTAGACGGCGTCGGCCATCGCCTGCCTACATCCTGAACACGCCGAACTTCGTCTCTTCGACCGGCGCGTTGAGCGCCGCCGACAGCGCGAGCGCGAGCACGCGGCGGGTGTCCTCCGGCGCGATCACGCCGTCGTCCCAGACGCGCGCGGTGGCGTAGTACGGGTGCCCCTGCCGGTCGTACTGCTCGAGGATCGGGCGCCGGAAGGCCTCTTCCTCCTCCTTCGACCAGGTCTCGCCGCGCGCCTCGATCGCGTCGCGGCGCACCGTGGCGAGCACGGCGGCCGCCTGCTGTCCGCCCATCACGCTCACGCGCGCGTTCGGCCACATCCACAGGAAGCGCGGGCTGTAGGCCCGCCCGCACATGCCGTAGTTGCCCGCGCCGTACGAGCCGCCGATGATCACGGTGAACTTCGGCACGCGCACGGTCGAGACCGCGGTGACCATCTTCGCGCCGTCGCGCGCGATCCCGCTCGCCTCGTACTTCTTGCCGACCATGAAGCCGGTGATGTTCTGGAGGAAGAGGAGCGGGATGCCGCGCTGGCCGCAGAGCTCGATGAAGTGCGCCGCCTTGAGCGCCGACTCCGAGAAGAGGATGCCGTTGTTCGCCACGATCCCGATCGGGTAGCCCCAGATGCGCGCGAACCCGGTCACCAGCGTCGTGCCGTAGTTCTGCTTGAACTCGTCCAGCTCCGAGCCGTCCACGATGCGCGCGATCACCTCGCGCACGTCGTAGGGCTTGCGGATGTCGGCCTGGATGATCCCGCCGATCTCCTCCGGCGGATAGAGCGGATCGCGCGGCTCGGCGAGGGTCGCGTCGACGCGCTTCGCGCGGTTGAAGTTGCGCACGATGCGGCGCGCGATCGCGAGCGCGTGGTGGTCGTTGAGCGCGTAGTGGTCGGCGACGCCCGACTGGCGGGCGTGCACGTCGGCGCCGCCGAGCTCCTCGGGGGTCACCACCTCGCCGGTGGCCGCCTTCACCAGCGGCGGGCCGCCGAGGAAGATCGTGCCCTGGCCCTTCACGATGATGGTCTCGTCGGACATCGCCGGCACGTACGCACCGCCGGCGGTGCACGAGCCCATGACCGCGGCGATCTGCGGGATGCCCGCCGCGGACATGTTGGCCTGGTTGTAGAAGATGCGGCCGAAGTGGTCGCGGTCGGGAAAGACCTCGTCCCAGGTGGGCAGGTTCGCGCCGCCGGAGTCGACCAGGTAGAGGCAGGGCAGCCGGTTCTCGCGCGCGATCTCCTGCGCGCGCACGTGCTTCTTGACCGTCATCGGGAAGTAGGTGCCGCCCTTCACCGTCGCGTCGTTCGCGACCACCACGCACTCGTGGCCGCAGACGCGCCCGATGCCGGTGATCACCCCGGCGCCCGGCGCCTCGTCGTTGTACATGCCGAACGCCGCGAGCTGCGAGAACTCGAGGAACGGCGACCCGGGGTCGAGCAGCGCCCGCACCCGCTCGCGCGGCAGCAGCTTGCCGCGCGCGACGTGCTTCGCGCGCGCGCCCTCGTCGCCGCCGAGCGCGATGCGCGCGACCTTCTCGCGCAGGTCGGCGACCAGCGCGGCCATCGCGGCGGCGTTGGCGCGGAACTCGTCCGCACGGGGGTTGGCGGTGGAGCGGATCGCGGGCATGCGGCGGGCTCGTCTGCAGGGGAGGCCGCGATTCTAGCGGGGCCGCGCCGCGCGCAGGAACCCGAGGAGGGCCTCGGTCACCCGCTCGGGCTGCTCCTGCTGCACCCAGTGGCCCGCCCCGGGGACGAGATGGCAGCCGACCAGGCGCGTGCAGGCGCTCGACTGCATGCGCTCGAAGTCGCCCGGCTTCTGGTAGACGCCCCAGTCCGCGGCGCCGGCGACGAAGCAGGACGGCACGTCGATCGTGCGCCCGGAGAGGAGCGCGTTCTCGGCGGCGAGCCGCGGGTCCGTCCCGCACCGATACCAGTTCAGCCCGCCCTGGAACCCGGTGCGCGCGTACTCGCCGCTGTAGACGGCGAGCTCGTCCTCGGTCAGCCAGCGGCACCGCGCGATCGCCTCGGGCGAAGGCATCTCCGGGGCCACCGTCGCGGCCATGGTCGCGTCGCGGTCCATGACGTAGTAGGTCGGCAGCTGCGCGAGCTCCGCCGCCGTCCAGGCCGCGAGCCGGTGCGGGCGGTTGCCGGGCCAGTCCGCGCTCTTGTGGTGGTAGTAGGCGCGCAGGAACGCGTGCACGCCCTGCGGGCAGCGCCACATGTCGGCGTTCGCCTCCCGCGTCGAGTAGTACCACTGGTAGTGCTTGCGCGGCCGCGGCAGCGCGGCGAGCTCGTCGTGGATCGTCCGCGCGGGCGGCGCGGGTGCCGGGCGATCGGCGGTGCCGACGGGGAGAGCCGGCGGCCCGCCGAACGGCGCGCTCATGAGCGCGACCGCGCGAAACACGTCGGGGCGCGCGAGCGCGCAATACGCCGCGGCGGGCGCGCCGAAGTCGTGGCCGATCACCGCGTCGACCGCGCGATAGCCGAACGCCGCGACGAGCGCCAGCGCGTCGCGCGCGATGCGCAGCAGGCCGAACGCGGCGACGTCGCCGTCGTAGTCGTCGTCCCAGCCGGTCGTGCGCCCGTAGCCGCGCTGGTCGGGCGCGAGCACGTGGAAGCCCGCCGCGGCGAGCGGCGGCATCACCTTGCGCCAGCTGTACGCGAGCTCCGGAAAGCCGTGGAGCAGCAGGACGCACGGCCGGCCGGGCGTCTCGAACCCCGCTTCCAGGACGTGCATGCGCAGCCCGTTCACGTCGGCCACGAAGCGCGAGCGCACGCCGGGCGGGAGCCAGGCGTCGGGGTAAGGTTCGAGCGCGCGCATGGGCGCGCCGATTGTCGTCGATCCGCCGCGCGCCGGTAAACGCCGCAGCGTCGCCCGCGTTAGGAGAGGAGCCTCATGCGCCGCCTTCTCGCCCTCCTGCTGCTCGCCGCCGGCGGCGTGCACGCCGCGTCCGTCGAGACGCGCGCCATCGCGCTCGACGACCAGGCGACCGTGGTGGACCTCTACCTGCCCGATGCCGCGCCGCCGCGCGGGCTCGCCGTCATCGCCCACGGCTTCACCCGGTCGCGCGCCCGCCACGGCGTGCTCGCGGGCCGGCTCGCCGCAGAGGGGTTCGCCGTGGCGGTTCCCGACCTCCCGCACTGGCTCCGGCACGCGGCGAACGCCGACGCGATCGTCGCGCTCGTGAAGGCGATCGAGCCCGAGCACGGGCTCGACGGGCGACCGGTCGTGCTGATCGGCACCTCCGCCGGCGGGCTCGCGTCGCTGCTCGCGACCGACCGCGTGCCGCGGCTCGCGCTGTGGATCGGCCTCGACCCGGTCGACACGCTCGGCCTCTCCGAGGGCGCGGCGCGGCGCCTGCAGGCGCCGGCGCTGGTGCTGCGCGCGCCGAGCGGCGCGTGCAACGTCGGCGGAACCGCGCGGCGCATCGCCGGCTGGCTGCCGCACGCGCGCGTCGCGCGCGTCGACGGCGCGTCGCACTGCGACTTCGAGGACACGACCAACTGGCGCTGCGAGTCGGTGTGCGGGCCCGCGGACCCGGCGCGGCAGGCGGCGATCGTCGAGACGGCGGTGCGGGCGGCGCTCGCGGCGGTGCCGCGCTAGCGTTCCGCCGGCGCCCCGGCTTCAGCCCGACGCCGGTTCCGGCGCCGCGTCGCGGTAGAGCGCCTCGATCACGTCGGCGTACTTCTCCTCGACGTTCTTGCGGCGCAGCTTCAGCGTCGCGGTCATCTCGCCGTCGTCGTGGTCGAGCTCCTTCGCGAGGATGTGGAACCTGCGCACGTTCTGCACCCGCGGCATGCGCGCGTTCGCCTTGTCGACCTCGGCCTGGACGAGCTCGCGCACGCGCGGGTTCTCGGCCAGGTTGCGGTAGTTGGTGTACGCGACGGCGTGCTCTTCGGCCCACTTGCCCACCGTCTCGTAGTCGATCTGGATGAGCGCGGTGACGAAGTGGCGCCGCTCGCCGATCGCCACCGCCTCGCGGATGAAGGGGCTGAACTTGAGCAGGTTCTCGATCTCCGAGGGCGCGACGTTCTTGCCGCCCGAGGTGATCAGGATGTCCTTCTTGCGGTCGACGATCCGGATCTCGCGCGCGCCGCCGCCGCCCTCGACCCACTCGCCGATGTCGCCCGAGTGGAGCCACCCGTCGGCGCCGATCATCTCGGCGGTGGCGGCGGGATTGCGGTAGTAGCCCTTGAACACCGTGCGGCCGCGCATGAGCACCTCGCCGTCCGCGGCGAGCCGCACTTCGACCCCCGGCACCGCGACCCCGACCGTGCCCGGCGGCGAGTAGCCGGTGCGCTGGCCGAGCGCGAGCCCGGACACCTCGGTCATGCCGTAGATCTCCAGGATCGGCACCCCGAGGATGCGGTAGAAGGCGAGCAGGTCGGGCGAGACCGGCGCGGTGCCGGAGAACGCGAGCCGCACGCGCCGCAGCCCGATGAAGTTCAGCAGCGCCCGGAAGACGAGCAGGTACCACGCACCGTACGCGAGCCGCTGCCAGAGCGACCACGTCGCGCGCGGGCGCACCGCGAACTCGCGCACCGCGCCGAAGGCGCGGTCGAAGAGGCGCTTGCGCGCGCCGCCCGCCTCGCGCGCCTTGATGTCCATCGCCGCGTGCAGCTTCTCCCAGATGCGCGGCACGCCGAGGAAGAGGGTCGGCGCGATCTCGCGCAGGTCCGACTGCACGGTGCGCAGGGACTCGGCGAAGTTGACCGTGGCGCCGACGGCGAGCGGGTTGAACACGGTGAACGTCTGCTCCGCGACGTGGCAGAGCGGCAGGTAGGAGAGCACCGTGTCCGCGGCGCTGAAGCCGTAGAGCGCGCTGCCGCCGGCCGCGGCGGCGTTGATGTTGTCGTAGGTGATCATGGCCGCCTTCGGGCGGCCGGTCGAGCCGGAGGTGAAGATCATGAGCGCGGTGTCGTCGCCGCGCTGGGCGGCGAGGCGCTCGTCGACGAGGCCCGGCCGCGCGCGCTCGAGCTCCGCGCCCAGGCGCAGCACCGCCTCGAAGTCGTGCAGCGCGGCGCGGTCGTAGCGGCGCAGGCCCTTCGGGTCGATGACCACGATCGCCTCCAGCGCCGGCAGGCGCGCCCTGCACTCGAGCACCTTGTCGACCTGCTCCTGGTCCTCGCACACGGCGTAGCGGGCCTCCGACAGCGCGAGCAGGAACTCGACCTCCTCGGCCGGGCTGGTCGGGTACACGCCCACCGCCACGCCGCCCACCATGCCGAGGCCGAGCTGCGCGATCACCCATTCCTTGCGGTTCTCGCTGACGATCGCCACGTGCCCGCCGTGCGGCAGGCCGAGCGCGGTCAGGCCGAGCCCGAAGTGGCGCGCGAGGCGGTCGTAGTCGGCCCAGGTGTACGGCTGCCAGATGCCGAAGTCCTTCTGGCGGAACGCGACCCGGTCGGGCCAGGCGCGCGCCCAGAAGCGCAGGCGCTGCGGCAGGGTGGCCTCGGGCGGCGGGCGCGGATCCATCGGGCTACGAGAGCCAGCGCTTGCGCCGCTTGTAGTGCTTCACGTCGCGGAAGCTCGCCACCTCGGTGGTCTGCTCGCCGTAGCCGAGGTAGAAGCGCTGGACGTCCGGGTCGTTCACCAGCCGCGCGGTGGGGCCGTCGATGACCACGCGCCCGCTCTCCATGATGTAGCCGTACGCGGCGATGCCGAAGGCCGCCATGGCGTTCTGCTCCACCAGCAGCATGGCCACGCCGCGCTCGGCGTTGATGCGCGCGATGATGCCGAAGATCTCCTCGACCACCAGCGGCGCGAGCCCGAGCGAGGGCTCGTCGAGCAGCATGAGCGCGGGCTCGGCCACCAGCGCGCGGCCGATGGCGAGCATCTGCTGCTCGCCGCCGGAGAGATAGCCGGCGAGCTGCCGGCGGCGCTCCGCCAGGCGCGGGAAGTAGCCGTACACCAGCGCGAAGTCGGGCTGCGCGGCGCGCCCGGCGAGCGCGTTGGCCGCGGCGACCAGGTTCTCCTGCACCGTCAGGTCCTCGAACACGCGCCGCCCCTCGCGCACGTGCACGATGCCGCGGCGCGCGAGGCGGTGCGGGGCGACGTGGTCGATCCGCTCGCCGCGGAACCGGATTCCGCCGCCGCCGATGGCGCCGTTCTCGAGCGGCAGCAGGCCGGAGACCGCCTTGAGGGTGGTCGTCTTGCCCGCGCCGTTCGCGCCGAGGAGCGCGACGATGCCGCGCTCGGGCACCTCGAGCGAGAGCCCGCGCAGCACCTGGATCGTGTGGTGGTACACGACCTCCAGGTTCTCGACCGAGAGGGCGGCGGTCACGGCGCGGGCGGCGCGCTCAGCCGATCGTGATCCAGTCCGAGTTGGGCACGATCGTGCTGCCCTTCACCAGGTACACGCGGCCGACCGGGATCGAGTGGGTCTTGAGCGCGATCGGCACGCCGAAGATGCCGCCGGTGTCCCACTTGCCGATCGACTCGAGCGCCGCCTTCATGTTCGGGCCGGTCAGCTCCTTCTTCGCGCCGAGCGTGCGGCCGAGCACCTGCTCGAAGATCATGCCGACCAGCCAGCCCTGGGTGTAGAAGGTGGTCTGCCAGGGGTTGTTGGGCTTGCGCGAGCCGACCTCGCGGATCAGCGCCATGGTGGGCGTCTTCTCCGTGTCGAACGAGTAGCGGTAGGGCATGACGCCGAGGAAGCCCGCGCCGGCGGCGCCCATCTGGTCGATGGTCGTCTTGTCCATGGTGTAGATCGTCCCCATCCCGCGCGCGTTCATGCCGGCGTCGCGCATCTGGCGCATGAACTCGGGAATCGGCGCCAGCACGTAGCCGTGGAAGATCACGAAGTCCGGCTTGGCGCGGCGCAGCTTGATCACCTCGGCCGAGACGTCGACCGCACCGGGCTTGGTGACGACCTCGAGCACCACCGGGATCCCGAGCTTCGCCGCTTTCGCCTTGCCGGAGGCGATCGGGTCGCGCCCGAACTCGGTGTCCGAGTACACGAACGCGACCGCGGGCTTGGCGGCGCCGGCCGCGCTGCGGCTCACGTACTCGAGCAGGACCTCGATCTGGCCGGAGTAGGTCGGGCCGGGCATGAAGTAGTACGGCGCCTTCGCCGGGTCGGCGAGGTCGGAGGCGAACGACGGTCCGGTCGCGAGCACCGAGCCGAGCTGGCTCAGCTCCGGGGCGATCGCCTTCGCCCACCCGGTGGAGTCGCCGTAGAAGAGGGGCGGCTTGTACTGCGCCACGATCTTCTTGAAGATCGCGACCGACTGGTCGACCTTGTAGCTCGAGTCCTCCGCGACGTAGCGCAGCTTGCGCCCGGCGATGCCGCCCTGGCCGTTCTTCCACTCGACCCAGTCGCCCAGCCCCGCGTGCAGGCCCGCGCCGGCGAACGCGAACACGCCGGTGATCGGCGGCGCCGCGCCGATGACGATCTCGCCCGACTGCGCGAGCGCGCTGCGCAGCGGCAGCCCGAGCGATGCGAGCCCGGCGGCGGCGGCGCCCGAGCCGAGGAACCTGCGGCGGTCGATGGGGGTCATCTGGAGTCTCCTCTTCAGGTGGGTCGAAGGCCGTCGATGCTACGTCCGGAACGGCCACAGGTGGAAGAACCGGCGCGTGCGCCGCCACATCTCGGCCAGGCCGTGCGGCTCGAAGACGAGGAAGCCCACGATCAGGAGTCCGAACACCACCTGCCGGAGCGGGGCGAGGTACACGCCGGCCTGCTCGAGGCCGAACGCCTCGGCCCAGCCGACCAGCGCGCGCAGGAACTCGGGGATCAGCGTCATGAAGGTGGCGCCGAGGATCGTCCCGAGGATCGACCCCAGCCCGCCGACGATGATCGCGGCGAGGTAGAAGACCGACAGCGGCAGGCCGAACAGCTCCGGGGTGGCGACGCGGAAGAAGTAGCCCCACAGGCCGCCCGCGACGCCGGCGTAGAACGACCCGATGGCGAAGGCGGCGAGCTTGTAGCGAAAGAGGCTGATGCCGAGCACCTCGGCCGAGATGTCGCGGTCGCGGATGGCGATGAACGCGCGGCCGACGCGGGTGCGGAACAGGTTGCGCGCGCCGAGGAGCATGAGGACCGCGAGCGGCGCGATCAGGAAGTAGACGCGGCGGTCGCCCGCCAGTTCGAAGCCGAAGAGCGAAGCGGCGGGCACGTTCGCGCCGCGCACCCCGCCGGTGACCGACTCCCACTCGCGGAACACGAAGCCGAGCACGAACTGGGCGGCGAGGGTGGCCACCGCGAAGTACAGGCCCTTGATGCGCAGGCTGGGGATGCCGACCACCAGGCCGATCGCCGCGCTCGCCGCCCCGGCGAGCGGGAGCGCCAGGAAGAACGGGATCCCGGCGCGCTCGGCGACCGCGACCGCGTAGCAGCCGACGCCCATGAACGCGGCGTGGCCGAGCGAGATGAGGCCGGTGTAGCCGGTCATGACGTTGAGGCCGGCGGCGGCGATGAGGTGGATGCCGAGCAGGCAGGCGAGGTAGGTGAGGTAGCTCCCGCCGACGAACGGGAAGGCGGCGAGCGCCGCGAGCAGCAGCCCGAGCCAGACGCGCTGCGCGCGCGTGTCGAACAGCGCCTCGTCGTGGCGGTAGCTCGCGTGGAAGTCGCCGATCCTCATAGCCGCTCGATGTCGCGCGTGCCGAACAGGCCGTAGGGCCGCACCATCAGGATCACCAGCACCACGAGGTAGGGGACGAGGTCGCGCGCCTGGCCGCCGACGAACGCCACGGTGAGGCTCTCGAGCAGGCCGACGATCAGGCCGGCGACGATCGCGCCCGCGATGCTGTCGAGCCCGCCGAGGATGACCACCGCGAGCACGCCGAGCGCGACCGTGCCCAGGCTCGGCGAGAGGCTGGTCATCGAGGCGACGATGATGCCGGCCACCGCGCCGGTGACGCCGGCGAACATCCACGTGAGGCGCTGCGTCCGGCGCACGTCGATGCCCATCGCGTACGCGGTGACCGGGTCGGAGGCGGCGGCGCGCATCGACACGCCGTCCTTCGACCAGCGGAAGTAGGCGGTGAACGCAGCGATCAGCGCCACCGCGAGCGCGAAGCTCCACAGCACCTGGCCGGGGAGGAGGATCTCGCCGAGGAGGAGCGGCTTGCGCGGCAGCAGCTCCGGCAGCGACAGGTTGGCGCCGCCCCAGACCGCCTCGGCGAGGCCGTGCAGGACCGCGCCCAGCCCGATCGTCGCCATGACGATGCTGATCACCGGCTGGCCGGCGAGCGGGCGCAGCACGAAGCGCTCGACCAGCGCGCCGAGCGCCGCGACCCCGGCGAGCGTGAGCGCGAGCGCCGCCCACCACGGCAGCGCGAGGAAGACGTTCGCGGTCCAGAAGAGGTAGGCGCCGACCATCATGAACTCGCCCAGCGCGAAGTTGATGACGCGGGTGCCCTTGTAGACCAGCACGAAGCCGAGCGCGATCAGCGCGAGCACGCCGCCGGACAGGAGGCCGACGAGGCTGAACTCGGCCAGCAGCAGCCAGTCGATCGCGCCGCTCACGCCACCCTCCGTCGCGCCGCCCGCTCGCCGAGGTAGGCGGCGATCACCGCCGGGTTGCGCCGCACCTCGGCCGGGGTGCCGCTGGCGATGACCTGGCCGAAGTTGAGCACCACGACGTGGCTCGAGATGTCCATCACCAGCCCCATGTCGTGCTCGACCAGCATCACCGTGATGCCGCGCTCCTCCTGCACGTCCAGGATGAAGCGCGCCATGTCCTCGGTCTCCTCGCGGTTCATGCCGGCCACCGGCTCGTCGAGCATCAGCACCTTGGGCTGCATCGCGAGCGCGCGCGCGAGCTCCACGCGCTTCTGCAGGCCGTAGGCGAGCGCGTCGATCGGAAGGTCGCGGATGTGGTCGATCTCGAGGAAGTCGATCACCTCGCGCTCGATCTCCGCGCGCAGGCGCGCCTCCTCGGCCGCCGCGCGCCCGAGGTACCACAGCGCGCCGAGGGCGCCGGCCCGCAGCCGGTTGTGGCCGCCGAGCTTGATGTTGTCGAGCACGGTCATGCCGCGGAAGAGCGACACGTTCTGGAAGGTGCGCGCGAGGCCGAGCGCGGCGCGCGCGTGCGCCGGCACGCGCGTGATGTCGGCGCCGTCGAAGCGCAGCGTGCCGCGCTCGGGCCGGTAGAAGCCCGAGATCGCGTTGAAGAGGCTGGTCTTGCCCGCGCCGTTCGGGCCGATGATCGCGGTGATGCCGCCCTTCGGCACCGCGACCGCAACGTCGGCGAGCGCACGGATGCCGCCGAAGCGCAGGGTGAGCCCCTCGGCCTCCAGAATGTGCAAGACCCCTCCTCGAGGTGGATCGGGCGCGCGGTCTCGCGCCGCGCTGCGGGCGCGGCGACTATAGCACGCGAGAATCTGCGATACTGGCGCGCGTTCCACGGAGCGTTCCATGTCCGCGCCCCCTCCCGCCAAGCCCAGAGGCTCCCGCGTCGCCTGCTCGCTGCGCACCAGCGACGGCGCGAACGGCGTCTTCTCCGTCTACCCCGGCACCGAGGCCAAGACGCTCGACCGCAAGGACGAGATCAAGTGGGACAAGACGCCCACCGGTCCGGTGACCCAGGGCGTGTTCACGATCATCGGCGAGATGGGGATGACCGGGCAGGTGATCCTGCTCGACCAGGCCAAGTGGGACGCGCTGCAGAAGTCCAAGCTGGTGTCGCACTTCTTCATCGCGCTGCTCTGGGGCGGCACGCCGCTCAAGGTCGTCGACGACGCGCTGCTGATGGTGAAGCGGGGCGCCTGAGCCCCCGGGCCGCTGCGCGGCCCTCAGCCGTGCTTGGGATCGTGGGGCCGGGAGGTGACGTACACGGTCCCGGTGAACGCGGAGACGGGCGTCCCGTCGGCGCGCGTCACGTCGACGCGATAGACGCCGAGCCGGCGCGTGCGCGTGACCTCGGTCGCGCTCGCGGTGAGCACGTCGCCGGCGTGCACCGCCACCTGGTAGGTGATGTGCGCGTCGATGCCCGCGGCGATCGCGCCGTGGGAGTTGGACGCGAGTCCGAACGCGGTGTCGGCGAGCGCGAAGATCACCCCGCCGTGGCAGGTGCCGTTGAAGTTGAGGTGGTCCTTGCGCACCCTGAGGGTGACGGCGGCGCGCCCGCAGCCGCCGCCGGCGAATTCCAGGCCGAGGCCGCGCATGAACGGGTCGTGCCCGGCCATCTGCGCCATGCGCCGGCGCGCCTCGGCGTCGCGGTCCATCGCGCTACTCGAACCCGATGAAGCGCGCAAACTCGGCGGGCGGCTCCCCTGCCGCGGCGGCCGGATCCGTCGCGCGCTCGGGATAGCCGAGCTTGAGCGCCGCGATCACGATTTCGTTCGCCCCGAGCGCGAGCTCGCGCTCGATCGTGTCGTGATAGCGCGCCACCGCGGTGCGGAAGAACGTCGCCAGTCCGCGCCCGCGCGCGGCGGCGAGCAGCGCCTCGATGTACATGCCGCAGTCGAGCCAGTCGGTGCGGCCGAGCGGCCGCACCGCAGTGACGATGAGCGCGAGCGGCGCGCGCGCGTCGGGCGTGCTCCAGCCGTCCCTGCGGAGCGCCTCGGCCAGCCGCGCGAGCGGCTTGCCGGCCACTGCGTAGACGCGCCACGCGGGCGACTCGTGCGCGCCGAGGGCGGGTCGCGCGGCCGCGAGGACGGCTGCCACCGTC
>JAGVSZ010000180.1 GCA_019137045.1 Betaproteobacteria bacterium | reverse complement strand
GGCGCGTCGCCCGGCGCCGCGCCGGCTGCACGCCGCGCACGCTCGCGAGCCCCGCGCTGCCCGGCGGCAGCTCGCTCATCAGGTCGGCGAGCGACTGGCGCAGCCACGCGAGCGCCGGATCGCGCTGCGTGCGCTCGTGCCACACCGCCACGATCGTGAACGGCGCGAGCTCGAACGGCAGGTCGAAGACGCGGAAGCGCTCGCCGTACCCGCGTGCCAGGCGCTCGGGCAGCACCGCGATCATGTCGGAGTGCGTCAGGATCTCCGGCACGAGCAGGAAGTGCGGGACCGAGAGGCGCACGTGGCGGGCGCGCCCGAGGGCCGCCAGCGCGTCGTCGCCGGGAGCGGTGAACGCGCCGCCGGAGGGCGAGACGAGCACGTGGTCGAGCGCGCAGTAGTCGTCGAGGGTGAGCCGCTCGCCGATGGCCGCGTGGTCCCGGCGCAGCACGCAGACGAACCGCTCGACGAAGAGCGGGCGCGAGCGCACGGTGGGGGGCGCGAAGCCCGCCCCCAGGATGCCGAGGTCGACGTCGCCCGCCTCGAGCTGGCGCCCCACCGCGCCGAAGTCCATCGGCCGTATGGCGAGCCGCGCGCGCGGCGCGTTCGCTTCGAGGTAGTCCACCAGCCGCGGCAGGATCGCGTACTCGACGTAGTCGGAGGCCGCGATCGTGAAGGTGCGCTCGGCCAGGGCCGGATCGAAGCGTTCCGGCCGCTGGACGATGCGTCCGATCTCGGCCAGCACCTGCCGCACCGGCGCGACCAGCTCCTGTCCCTTCGAGGTCGGCAGCATCCCGCGCGCGGTGCGCAGCAGGAGCGGGTCGGCGAAGAGCGCGCGCAGCCGGCCGAGCGCGGCGCTGGTCGCCGACTGCGAGAGCTCGAGGCGCGCCGCGGCGCGCGTCACGTTGCGCTCGGACAGCAGCGCGTCGAGCGCGACCAGCAGGTTGAGGTCGATCGTGCGGATGTCCATCGGGGGCGGGGCGCGCTGATGACGGCCGCATTATCCACCAAACGGATTCCTGGAATCCACTGAATCGATTGGACGGATAACGGGGGGCACCCTAGACTCGGTTTCGTATCGGGTGCGGGGCGACGGAGAGGAAAGCAAGTTCCTCGCACCCCGGATTCATCGTCCCCGGACGCGCCTGCCACGAGCGCAGCCGGGCGCCTCCTCTCCTGTGGACCCTCGGGGCGGCTACAACCCTCCTCCTCCTCGGCTGCCCCGAGGATTTTTTTTGCCCGGAAGGCCGCGCGTCAGCCGGCGCCGAGCCGCTTCGCCGCCTTCGCGACGTCGCGGGGCTTCACCCAGAAGATCGCCCCGTAGCGGCCCATCCCGGCGGTGACCGCCTGGATCGCGGTGACGTTGATCTGCGCGTCGGCGAGGCGCTGCAGGGTGTCCGCGAGCGCGCCGACGCGGTCGTCGCCCTGTATGACGAAGCACGCCTTCTTCGCGCCGAGCGCGAGCTTCAGCCGCTTCGCGGCGGCGCGCAGCGCGGCCGCGTCCTCGGGCACGAGATCGATCTGCGCCCTGCGTCCGGCGGGAAAACCGCTGAACGCGAGCAGGTTGACCCCGCGCTCCTTCAGCGCGGCGACGAGCCGCGCGCCCTCGCCGGGGCGGTCGGGCAGGGTGAGCGCGAAGTAGTCGAGCTTGCGGACGGTGTCGAGCATGGTTTCCTCCTCCTCGGGTCGCGACGACGCGACCGGCGGCGCGGTCAGCCCTGGTCGGGCAGCCGCGCGACGCCGATCAGGCTGTCGCGCGTCACCAGCGCGGCCAGGCGCGCTTCGTCCCAGCCGTCGGTGCCGCGCGGACGCAGCGGCAGCACCATGTAGCGCATGTCGGCGGTCGAGTCGTGCACGCGGAGCTCGACGTCGTCGGGCAGCACGGTGCCGAACTCGGCGAGCACCGCGCGCGGCGCGCGCACGACGCGCGAGCGGTAGGCCCGGCTCTTGTACCACTCGGGGGGAATGCCGAGCAGCATGCGCGGGTAGCAGGAGCAGAGCGTGCAGACGATCACGTTGTGCACGCGCGCCGTGTTCTCCACGACGATCAGCCGGAGCGGACCGACCTCGAGGCCGAGCTCCTCGGCCGCGGCCGAGCCGCCGGCGAGCATGCGCGCCTTGTAGGCCGGGTCGCACCAGGCGCGCGCGACCATCTGCGCGCCGCGCTTGTAGCTGCGGGCGTCCATCGCGTCGACCTGGCGCTGCACCTCCGCGGGCGTCACGATCCCCTTGAGGATCAGGAGCTCCTCGACCGCCGCCTGCATGCGGCGGTAGTAGCCGGCGGAATCGGACGGCGCGGCGCTCACGCTGCCTCCAGCCAGTGCTGGAAGATCTCGACCTCGACCGCGTCGGCCGCGCGCTCCCGGTAGTCGGGCCAGAGCTCGGCCGCCACGAAGCGCACGCGGTAGAGCGGCTGCGCCGGCCGCCCGGGGCGGTTGTAGGCGAGCTCCTCGGGGTTCGCGAACGCGCCGCACAGCCGCTCGATCGTCCCCACGTGGCCGCGGCAGTACCAGGGCGTGCGCACGTGCCCGGGCGGATCGGCCCTGCGCACGCGCACCCGGTCGCCGACGCGGAACCGCGCCGGCACGGCGTCAAGCGCGCTCATCGCGCGCCTCCTGCTCGGCGAGCTTGCGCCCCAGCTCGTCGATCGTGATCACGCCGCGCTGGATGAGCGTCTGCGCGATCGCGTGCATCCAGCGTTCGTAGTAGCCCATGCGGTCGTACGCGTCGGCGCCGAGGCTCTCGATGTTGCGGCGCAGCTCGTCCACCTTCATCAGGTCGCGGTCCTGCGCCGAGAGCAGCATCATGAGCGCGTCGACGCGCTTCTCCCAGCGCTCGTACTCGTGCTCGTCGCGCTCGCAGCGCCCCGCCGGCAGCCCGCCCATGTCGTGCACGCCCCGCATCAGCCTCCTCCGGTCGGTGGCGCCGCGGCGCCGGCGCCGAGCGCGCGCTGCATCAGCACGCTGTCCACCCAGCGCCCGAGCTTGAACCCGACCGCGGGCAGCAGGCCGACGCGCGCGAAGCCGCAGCCCGCATGCAGCGCGATCGACGCCCGGTTCGCGCTGTCGCCGATCACCGCGACCATCTGCCGCGCGCCGGTCGCGGCCGACTCCGACACGAGCCGCTCGAGCAGCCGGCGGCCGATGCCGCGGCCGCTGCAGTCCTGCGCCACGTACACCGAGTCCTCGACGGTGTAGCGGTAGGCGGGCCGTGCGCGGTACGGCGCGGCGTAAGCGTAGCCCACGACGCGGCCGTCCGCTTCGGCGACGAGGCAGGGCAGCCCGCGGGCGCGGACCTCCGCCAGGCGGCGGGCGATCTCGGGCTCGCCGGGCGGCTCGATCTCGAACGACGCGAGGCCGTTGAGGACGTGAGGCGCGTAGATCGCCGCGATGGCGGGCACGTCGCGCGGGTCCGCCGGGCGCACGGCGAGCGGCGCCACCGCGCTCACGCCGCCGCCTCCTCGCCCGCGAAGCCGATCGTGATGCGCTTGTTGCGCTTGCCCTCGCTGCGGATCTTCAGCACCACCACCGGCCCGATCTCGGCCGTGCTGGCGACGTGCGTGCCGCCGCAAGCCTGGAGGTCGACGCCGTCGATCTCCAGCAGCCGCACGCGCCCCTGCCCCGCCGGCGGCGCGACCGACATCGTGCGCACGAGGTCGGGGTTCGCGGCGAGCTCCGCGTCGCTGACCCAGCGCGGCGCGACGCGGTGGCCCGCCGCGATCAGCGCGTTCAGCTTCGCCTCGATCGCCTCCTTCTCGATCGCGGCGCCCTGCAGGTCGAAGTCGAGGTGCGACTTGTCGGCGCCGATGCGCCCGCCGGTGACCGGGTGCGGCACCGCCGCGCACAGGAGGTGGAGACAGGTGTGGAAGCGCATGTGCCGGTGCCGGCGCGCCCAGTCGATCTCCGCGCCCACCGCGGCGCCGGCGGGCGGGAGCGCCGCGTCCGGCGCGGGGACGTGGATCACCTCGTCCGGCCCCTCGCCCTTCTGCGTGTCGACGATCGCGACGGTCGCGCCGCCGGCGAGTCGCAGCACGCCGGTGTCGCCCGGCTGCCCGCCGCCGGCCGGGTAGAACACCGTGTGCGCGAGCCGGATCCCGCGCGCGTCGACCGCGGTCACGGTCGTCGCGCAGGCGCGGGCGTAGGGATCGTCGCGGAAGAGGAGCGCGGTCACGCGCGAGAGTGTCCTCCAAACCCGCGCCGGGTCGCAACGCCCCGGCCGCGATGCATAATCGGCTGCACGCCATGCCCACCGAACGCACCGAGGCCGCCATCGAGCGCTACCGCAAGCACGCGGCGGGCTACGACGCGTCCGCGCGGCGCACCGAGCCGCTGCGCCGGCGCACCATCGCGAAGCTCGCCCTCGCGCCGGGCGACGCGGTGCTCGACGTGGGCTGCGGCACCGGCCTCTCGTTCGATCTCCTGCAGGCCGGCGTCGGGCCGCGCGGGCGGCTCGTCGCGATCGAGCAGAGCCCGGAGATGATGGCGCGCGCGCGCCGGCGCGTGGCCGAGCGGGGCTGGACGAACGTGACGCTGATCGAGGCGCCGATGGAGGACGCCGAGGTGCCCGGTCCGGTGACCGCGTTGCTCTTCAACTTCGTGCACGACGTGCTGCAGTCGCCGCCCGCGCTCGCGCGCGTCTTCGCCGCGGCGGCGCCGGGCGCCCGCGTCGTCTGCCAGGGGATGAAGCTCTTTCCGTGGTGGGCCGCGCCGCTCAACGTCTTCGCGCTCGCGAAGGCGCGGCCGTACACGACGACCTGCGCGAACCTGCGGCAGCCCTGGTCGGCGCTCGCGCCGTACGTGCCGGCGCTGGAGCGCGAGACGACGATGCTCGGCATGGGCTACATCGCATGGGGCGCGCACCGCAAGCCCTGACGCCGGAGCGCCTGCGCGCCGCGGCGCAGTGCCCGGCGGGCCTGAGCCTGCCGCTCCAGGCGCTGTGGCAC
Organism: Betaproteobacteria bacterium; assembly: GCA_019137045.1. Lineage (GTDB taxonomy): Bacteria > Pseudomonadota > Gammaproteobacteria > Burkholderiales > SG8-39 > JAGVSZ01. The sequence continues at coordinate 3,263 of JAGVSZ010000180.1, read as the reverse complement.
GACGCGCGCGGCGACTGGGCGACCGCGCACCGGACCGTGATGAACGCGCAGAGCGCGGCCGCCGCGTGGGTGCACGCGTACCTCCACCGCGAGGAAGGCGATCTCGACAACGCGCGCTACTGGTATCGGAAGGCGAAGCGGCCCGAGGCGGCCGGCGAGCTCGCCGACGAGTGGGCGGCGATCGCGGCGGCGCTGCTCGCGCGCGACTGACGGACGCGGGGAACGTCGGGCGCGTCGAATTGACGGGAGCCTGGAAGCGCGCCGCACCCTGGCGCGCGCGGGCGCGGCGCTCTGCTCGGCGCACCGGACGCGCCGCGGTGGACGTGGGCGGTTGGATGCATCGTTCTGAGGACGCGATCGTGACTGCGACCGAATCGGACTATCTTCTCCGCCTCGCATCCCTCTCGTTGTCGTTCGTCGGCTTCTCGGCGGTAGTCGTCACCCTCCGGGGTGCGCTGGGAGGCGAGCTGTCCGATCGGCACCTCCGCCTCGTGCGCCTCTACATCGAAGGCGGCTTTCTGGTCACCGCACTGGCGTTGTTGCCCACGCTTCTCAACCTCCTTCATGTCCCCAGCAGCATCACCTGGCCGCTGTCCAGCGCCGCCGCCGCTTCCATTCTGACGTTTGTTCTCGTCGTCCAGTTCCGCCGTCGCCGCGCCCTCGAGCCGGGCCGGTTTCCGCCCTGGGTGATCGCCATTTACGGCGTGTCGGTCGTGGCCGTCGCTGGTCTCTGGCTCAACGTCGCGGGTCGCCCCTTCCCCCCGAGCGTGGGTCCCTACGCCGTTGTCCTGACGTGGGCGCTTTGCGTCTTCGGGTTCATCTTCGTTCGAACCATTGCGCTGTTCCTGCAACGAACGCCCCCGGCTTGAGGGCAATTCCGACCTGCGGCGCAAGTGCGCTGTTTCCATCTGGGCGCCGTCTACCCTGGCGCTGAACCAGCCGTGCGCGCGCGCCCGCCGACTCACGCCGGCACAAGGAGCGATTCAAGGTGAGCTACGCGACGCTCGGATTCCAGCACGACGCGAGGCTCGACGACGGCCACATGCGGCCGACGGGCTTTGCTCTGCTCGAGTTGAGCGCCGCTGAAGAGAAAAAGATCGTCGCGCTCGTGAGGAAAGCGCTAACCCAAGAACGCGGAAAGCCGTTGCATTCTCAGGACGGCGAGTGATTGAACGTGTAGTCGCCGATCGGCCGCTCCCCTGCCTCGCCCACCGCGATCAGCCGCATCCGCATCGTGAACGCCGGCATCGTCTTCAGCCACGCCGCGGACGGGATCAGCAGCACCTCGCCCGCCTCGGCATCGAACGGCACGTCGGCAAGGCGCTCTTCCGGCCCGCCGCCGTGCACGCGCATCACGTCGAGGCGCGTCACGCCGCCTAGCGGTGCGCGCAGGCGCGAGACGACCGCGTCGTCGTCCGCGCGGATGGTGCAGTTCACGCTGCCGCCGGGCTCGATCCGGTACTCGCGCAGGCGCAGGCCCGCCCGCTGCATCGCCTCGACGAACGGCGCCGAGACCGCCATGCCCACCATGCCCTCCTTCACCGCCGCGCGCACTCCCGCGGCGAGCGCGGCGAGTCCCTCCAGTCGCCGGGTGCAGGAAGCGCAGCCGAAGAGGTGCTCCTCGAGCAGCGCCGCGCGCGGCTCCGGCACTTCGCCCAGCCAGTAGGCGACGAGCGTCTCGAGGTCGACCGGGTTCGCGCACCTCATCGCTCGCCCTCCCCCACGCCCATGCACTCGCGCAGGCGCGCCAGCGCGCGGTGACGGATGACGCGCACGTTCCCGCCGCTGAGCGCGAGCTCGGCGCCCACTTCGTCGGCCTGCTTGTCGGCGAAGAAGCTCAACATCACCACCGAGCGCTCGCGCTGGGACAGCGCTTCGATGCACCCGGCGAGCCGCTCGCGCTCGAGCGCGGGCGGCTCCGGGGTCTCGAAGGCCGCGTCCGGATCGCCCCAGGTCTCGAGCAGCGTCTCGCGCCGCCGCGCCCCGCGCCGCAGCTCGAGCACCGTCATGCGGCAGCTGCCGAGCACGAACGAGGCGATCCGCTCCGGCTCGCGCACCTGCCCGGCGCGCAGGCGCTCGAGCGTCATGAGGAGCACCTGCTGGACGAGGTCCGCGGCCGCCTGCCGGTCGCGCAGGTGGCGCAGCCCGTACAGCCGCACGCGCGGCGCGAGGCGGCGATAGAGCTCTGTTTCCGCAACCGAATCGGACGCTGCGCCGGCCTCCGCGATGCGCCGGGCGAGCGCGCCGTCATCCAGTGCGGCGAGGCGGGAATCCTGGGACACCGGCCGAGCATAGCGATCCCTTTGGAGGATGTGTAACGGCCGGGCGCCTCGTTACACATCCCTGCGCTACCCGTCCGCAGCACAACCAGGAGAGCCCCATGATCACCAACATCGCGAGCGGCACCAACGTCCACGAGATCGCCCCCGGCATCCTCCGCATCAACACCCCGGTCGAGATCCCGGGCGGGGTCGGCTTCAATTTCAACCAGTACCTCGTCGCCGACGACGAGCCGCTCCTCTTCCACACCGGCCCGCGCCGGATGTTTCCGCTCGTCGCCGAGGCAATCGGCAAGGTCCTCCCGCTCGAGCGGCTGCGCTACGTGGCGTTCGCGCACTACGAAGCCGACGAGTGCGGGTCGCTGAACGATTTCCTTGCCGCCGCACCCGCCGCCGTGCCGGTCTGCGGCCAGGTGGCCGCGCTGGTGTCGGTGAACGACGTCGCGGCCCGCCCGGCGCGCGCGCTGGCCGACGGCGAGGTGCTCCGCGTCGGCCGGCACGCCTTCAAGTGGCTCGATGCGCCGCACGTGCCGCACGCCTGGGAGAACGGCTTCCTGATCGACCTCGCGACCCGCACCCTGTTCTGCGGCGACCTCTTCACCCAGGGCAGCGACGGCGGCAAGGCGCTCACCGAGGGCGACATCCTCGGCCCGAGCGAAGCGTTCCGCCGGACGATGGATTACTACGCCCACGCTCCGCAGACCGCAGCGACCCTCGAGCGCCTCGCCCGCGAGCAGCCCCAGGTCCTTGCCTGCATGCACGGCAGCGCGTGGCGCGGCGATGGGGCCGGGCTCCTGCGCGCCCTCGCTCGCGCGGTCACCAGCCCCGCTGCGATGCCGGCAGCGACGTAGCATCCGCCCGCGACGCCCGCCGACCGTCGCGCCGAACGGCGCTCCCGGCGCGCCGCCGCTCGGCGCGGGCGCAGGCGCGGGCCGGCGCAGCGGCGGCGACCCGGCCGCTACGCAAACTCGAACGCGAGCGCGC
>JAGVSZ010000297.1 GCA_019137045.1 Betaproteobacteria bacterium | reverse complement strand
GGACGGCCGGAACACGGTGATGCCGACGGCGTACGCGGCGTACAGCCCGGTGAGGACCAGGCCGGGGATGAAGGCGCCGGCGTACATGTCGCCGACCGAGCGGCCGAGCTGGTCGGCCATCACGATCAGCACCAGCGAGGGCGGGATGATCTGCGCCAGCGTGCCCGAGGCCGCGATCACCCCGGTGGCGAAGCGCCGGTCGTAGCCGTAGCGCAGCATGATCGGCAGCGAGATCAGCCCCATCGAGATCACCGAGGCCGCCACCACGCCGGTGGTCGCGGCGAGCAGCGCGCCGACGAAGATGACCGCGAACCCGAGGCCGCCGCGCAGCGGACCGAACACCTGCCCGACGGTGTCGAGCAGGTCCTCGGCCATCCCGCTGCGCTCCAGGATCAGCCCCATGAAGGTGAAGAACGGCACCGCGAGCAGCGTGTCGTTGGACATGATCGCCCAGATGCGCTGCGGCAGGGCCTGGAACAGCGACGGGTGCAGCAGGCCGAGCTCCACCCCGATCAGCCCGAAGAAGATGCCGTTGGCGGCCAGGGCGAAGGCCACCGGGTAGCCGAACAGGAGAAACACGATCAGCGCGCAGAACATGATCGGCGCCATGTTCTGGGTGATGAGCTCGATCATGCGCCTTCTCCCTGCTGCTTGCGCAGCTCCGCGGCGAGCTGTTCCTCGGCACTCGGTCCCTCGTCCTTCTCGCTCGGGTCGGGGATGAGCCCGCGCAGGAAGGCGATGCGCTTGATCAGTTCCGACACGCCCTGCGCCACGAGCAGCAGGAAGCCGATCGGCACCATCAGGCGCGCCGGCCAGATGGCGAGGCCGCCGGCGTTGGCCGACACCTCGTTGCTGCGGTAGGCGTCGAGGAACACGGGCCACGACAGCCACATGATGGTGATCGCCATCGGCAGGAGGAAGAACACCGTGCCGAGCACCTCGATCCAGGTCTGCGTGCGCTTGGAGAAATGCCCCGACACGATGTCGATGCGCACGTGCTGGTTGTGCAGCAGGGTGTACCCGGCGCAGAACAGGAACACCGCCGAGAACAGGTACCACTGGATCTCGAGCCAGGCGTTCGAGCTCCGGTCGAGCGAGTAGCGCACCAGCGCGTTGCCGGAGCTGATCAGGACCGCCACCAGGATCAGCCAGTAGCTGAGCCTTCCGACCGTCTCGTTCACCGCATCGATGGCCCGCGACAGGCCGAGCAAGACCCGCATCATCCGCACCCTCCTCGAGCTGCACGCGACGACGTGCAACGCTCCGGCCGGCTCCGGCTCGCCCGCCGCACCCGCCCGGCGCGCGTCCGTCCCGCGCCCCTGCGCCTCCTCGCGCAGCGGCGAAGTGTAGCCGAGTCCGACCGCGGTCTCTGTTCTGCGATGCGCCGCGGCCGCGCGCACCTGCGGTCCGGTTCCTGGCCCGCGAATCCTTCCGATTCAACGCATTAGATCGATGGAGGCGGGACGGACCGGCCCGCGCGCAGCGAGCCGCCGGTCAGTTGGCGCGCGGGCGCAGGCGCAGGAAGAGCGCGAGAAGCAACGCGAACGCGCCACTCCAGCACGCCGCGGCCGCGACCAGCAGCGTCACGGGATCGTAGACGCCCAGGCCCGCGAGCACGCGCGCCAGCGTCGCCGCCGCGAGGAGGATCGTGCCCCAGATCGGCGCGGCGAAATCGACGGGCTCCCGCCGCGCCTTGCGGATCCAGGTCGTGGCCATGACGTTGAGCGTGAGCGTGCCGAGGCTGCCCACCGTGATGAGGTGCAGCGCCACGGTCTGGTGGCTCTCGGTCGCGAGCGCGGCGGCGAAGCCGAGCAGGCCCAGGGCGAGCCATGCGTACCCGCCCGCAAGGCACAGCAGATCGGGCCGGCCGCGCAGCATCCACAGCCGCCAGCGGACGAGTCGAATCGCGGCGAGCACACCGGCCACGCCCGTGGCGACGGCCGCCAGCGCGCCGAAAACCGGACCGGAGAGGAGCAGCGCGACCGACCCGGTCGCCATGGCGAGGATCAAGCCGCCCTCGATGCGCGGCTGCACGCGGGCGTCGAGGTTGCCGCCCTGCCGGTAGAACTGGCCGGCGACCGCGGGCGCGATCACGCGCCCGCCCATGAAGAGCATCAGCAGGGCGAAGAGGAGGGCGGCGACGATGAACACGCCGCGCCCGGCCGCGGCGGCGCGGGTGAGCGGAAGCACTTCGGATGCCAGGCCGGCGGCGAAGATCGCGGTGAGCACCAGCGGGAGCGCCTGGTTGCGCAGCTTCTTCGCGGCACCGAAGAGCCGCGGCGCGACGTGCGCCGCGAGCAGCACGAAGAACGCGGCGTTCAGCGCGGTGGCGGCGAGGCCGTGCGGCGCGGCCAGGAACGCGAGCCGCCCGGCGGCCCAGAGCCCGAACAGCAGGAGGAGACGCGGCCGCGGCATGGCGCCGACCTGGTTGCCGGCCACCACCGCGACCGCGAACCCGAACAGCATCTCGTGCGCGTGTCCGGCGGGCGTGGCGAGGGCCGGAAACGCGCCCGTGATCCCGGTCAGCGAGAGCACCGACGCCGGCAGCACGAAGAGCGCGTAGAGCGCCGCGGCCGGGAAGAAGAGCATGTCGCCCGTGACGGGCCGTCGCGTGCCGGCGTTCGTGGAGTGCACGCTGGACATGATACGGTGCGACGAAGGGCGAACGGGCGGACGCGCCCGCCCGCGTGCGGAAGGAAGGGCTCGCCCCCGCGGCGGTCAGCCGCGCGGCACGGGCGACACGCGGACGAGGCGCGGGTCGTCCCGCGCGTCCACCAGGATCCGCCGCACGCGCTCCTGCCACAGGCGGCCGAACGCCGCGCGCTCGGACGGCTCGGCGTCGCGCGCGAGCGCGCGCTGGAGCAGCGGCCGCATGCCGGCGTCCGGCGGAACCGGCGACGGGTCGAACGCGACCTCGACCGCGGCGCCGGTGTCGAGGCGGGTGAAGCGGATCTCGCCCGCGATCGGCGCGCCGAACACGAGCAGCCCGCGCCGGTCGAAGCGGCCGGCGATGCCCTTGAAGCCGTCGTCCTGCCGCGCGCCGGTGATCAGCGACACGACCCCGGCGATCACGCCGGTGACGCCGTCGGTCGCGTCGTCGCGGAACTCGGCGCGGACCGCGCCGCGCTCCGGCACCGCGTCGCCGTACAGGGCCGCGAGCGCCTTCGCCGTCATCAGGTAGGCGCCCGCGACCGTCGGGCAGGAGTGCCCGGCGAGCTTCACCGCGTCCACGTAGCCGTACTCGACCACGCCGCCGGAGAACGCGTCGAGGAACTCGAGCAACGGGTCGCGCAGCGCGATGCGCGGGACCTGGTCGAAGAAATCGGGGTGATTCACGCTGGCCTCCTTGCGCAGGCGAAATGAGGGCGCCCGGCCGGAAGTTCAATCTGCGCTGCCGATCCCGTGATCCAGATCAAGCGCATTCCAACGTTCCGCGCGTGGGGATGCTCGCGCTCCGGTCGTGGGTGCACGCGGCCCGCGCCGACCGGCTCGGGTAAGCTCGCCGCGTGACCTGCCTCGTTGAGCGCCTCGCGGCGCACTGGTGATCCGGTCGTGGCGCAACGCCGCGTCGGCCGCGCAGGCCTTCCGCCGGACGCCGTGCGGAGCGGGCCGAGCAGCGCGCAGGCGCACGGCCGCTATGCCATTGCGGTCCCGGCGCCGTATCGGCTCGACCTCACGGTCAGCGCGCTGCGGCGGCTGCCGACGAACGCGGTGGATGTGCTCGACGCCGACGGCGCGTACGTCCGCGTGCTCGACGGCGTGCGGCCCGCCGTGGTGCGCGTCACACAGCCGGGCGCGCGGACGCTCGAGGTGGAGATTGACGGCGATCGGCGCGAACACCGGCGCCTGCTCGAGCTCGTGCGCCGGACGCTCGGCGCGGAGGTGGGGCTCGGCCGGTTCTACCGCGCGGCCGCGCGCATCGGCTGGCTGCATCCGCTCGCGCTGCGCATGCGGGGCGTGCGGCCGCCGCGCCACCCGACGCTGTGGGAGGCGTGCGTCAACGCGATCGTCTTCCAGCAGGTCAGCGTCCTCGCGGCGAGCGCGATCATGCGCCGCCTCGTCGTGGCGCTCGGCGAGCCGCACGCCCGCGCGGGCGTTGCGCTGTACGCCTTTCCGGGCATCGAGCGCGTCCGGGATGCGCGCGACGCGCGCCTGCGCGCGCTCGGGCTCAGCGCGGGCAAGCTCGCCGCGTTGCGGCGCGTCGGCGACGCGCTCGCGCGCGGGACGCTCAGCGAGGCGCTGCTCGAGGAGCGTCCGACGCCCGCCGCCGCGGCGCTGCTGCGCGGCGTCAAGGGCATCGGTCCCTGGACGGCCGCGGTCATCCTGCTGCGCGGCCTCGGGCGGCTCGACGTGTTCCCGGCGAACGACAGCAGCCTGGCGCGCAGCCTGGCGCTGGTCGGCGGGCCTGACCCCGCGGGCGTCGCCGCGGCGCTCGACGCGCTCGGCCCGCAGCGCGGAATGCTCTATTACCACTTGCTGCTCGCGCGTCTCGAGGCGCGCAACGAGCTCGGGTGCCCGTCGTACGCGCGGCCCGACGCGCGATCCTCGTCGCGCGCTCAGGCGGCCGCGCCGGGCGCCGGGCGCAGGTCGCTGGCGCGACGCGCCGGCACGTAGGTCAGCACCCCGTGGTCGAGCCGCGCCGGGGGCGCCAGCCGGTGCGCCGTGGCGTTGGCTCCGTCGCGGATGTGGATCACGCAAGCGCCGAGCGAGACCAGCACATCCGCGATCAAGCGCCGATGGCAGCGCCACCAGAGGATCTCCGCGCACATCACCGCGGTGCGCAGACCCCGCGCCACCATCAGCAGCTCGAAGAGGCCCGCCGCGAACTCGTCGCCGTCGACGTGGTCGGCGTAGCCGCGAAACGCCGGGTGGCGCCAGGCCGTGTGCGGGCTCGCCGCGGCCGGGCGCCGGCGGCCTCCCAGGGCGGGAAGCGCGACGTACTCGATCCCGGCGGCCCGGAGCGCCGCTGCGAGCGCGGCGCGCTGGTACTGCGGATTGCGGACGGAGCCCGGGAAGCGCCGCACGTCCGCGAGCGCTTCGATCCGGTACCGCTGCAGGACGGCCAGGAAGTCCGCGCGGGGTCGCGTCGAGTGTCCGATGGTCCAGACCGTCAGGGACATGCTCGCAGCCGCGCCACCGCGCGCGCCGGCGCCCGTTCAGCGGGTGGGCGAAGAATGCGCGGCGGGCTGATAGCTCCCGGCGGGCGTGCGAAACGCGATCGCGAGCCGGTTCCAGCCGTTGATCGCCACGATCGCCAGCGTCAGGTCGACCAGTTCTTTCGCGTCGAAATGGCGGCGCGCCTCCGCGTACGTCTCGTCGTCGACGCCCTTGTCGGCGATGCGCGTCACGGCCTCGGTCCAGGCGAGCGCGGCACGCTCGCGCTCGCTGTAGAAGGGCGCCTCGCGCCACGCGGCGAGCGCATGGAGGCGCTGCTCGGACTCGCCGTGCGCGCGCGCGTCCTTCGTGTGCATGTCCAGGCAGTACGCGCAGCCGTTGATCTGGGAGGCGCGCGTCTTGACGAGCTCGAGCAGCGCGGCCGGCAGCCCCGCGCGCCGGGCGTAGGTCTCGAGCCCGAGCTGCGCCGCGAACGCGTCCGGGGCGACCGACTTCCAGTCGATTCGTTCCTGCATGTCCGACCCTCCGTTCGCGCGCGCGACCGCCCGCACGGCGCGCGGCGTCACTTCACCAGCATGAGCGGCACGTCGGTCTGGTGCAGCACCTTCTGCGCGACCGCGTCGGGGCGGAACCTGCCGATCGCGTCGCGCCCGCTGGCGCCCATGATGATCAGATCCGCGTGCCACTCCTTCGCGCGCGCGGCGATGACGTCGGCGGGATCGCCGAACTCGACGTGCGCGGTGTAGGGAATCGCGGCCCGCTCGAGCTCGGACTTCACCGGCGCGAGCAGCGTCTCGCCCTTGTCGCGGAGCGGCTCCTCCACCCGCCGCTGCTCGCTCGGGCTGCCGTTGACCAGCCGGTCCATGAACGGGACCGACGGCTCGACGTTCAGCACGATCGCGTGCATGCGGGTTGCCGCGCGCGCGAGGTCGATGAAGCTCCGCACCGCGCGCAGCGCCGGCGCGGAGCCGTCGAACGGGATCAGGACCGTGCGCATGGGAGGACCTCCAATTTATACGACTCGCCGCGGGCGTGCAGGGTTCCCGCGGCGCGGGCCCGGAACGCGCCCGCTGCCATGAGGGTTTCCCGCGCGGAATGCCCTCCGGAGTGAACCGGACGGACCGTTTAAGCGCGTCTTAAGTATCGCCACGTACGCTCTCGAGACTACCGTTGATTCAGCAGGAGATCGACGATGAAGACCCCGGTACTCGTTTTTCCGCGGCTGCTCCGCGTCTACACACCCGGGCACGCGGCGGTGGCGCGTGTTCGATGACCTGTTGAGGGCGCTGGAGCGGCGCCTCTTCGGGCGGCCGTCCGCGCCCGCGGAAACCCCCGCGCTCGCCGTCGCCGTGCTGATCGCGGCGGTCGGGCGCGTCGGCCCGAAGCGAGCGCCGGTCGACGCAAGCGTGATCGCGGCGGCGCTCGGCCGGCAACTGGGGGTGGCGGCCGGACCCGCCCGCGCGCTTGCGGCGCAGGCGCAGGCGGTGGTGGCCGACGAAGCGCTGGCCCTCTTCCCCTACACGCACGCCTGCCGGGCGGCGTCGGACTACGGCCGGCGCCTCACCCTGATCGATGCGCTCTGGCGCATCGTGCTCGCGCGCGGGGAGGAACCGCACGAGGCGGCGTACGTCGACGAGGTGGCGAGCCTGCTGGGGCTCTCGCGCGAAGCGTGCATGGCCGAGCGCTGGCGCGTTCTTCACGCGGCGGACGGCGCGCCCGCGCCCGGCAGCTGAGGACGCCGGCAATTCAGGCCGGCGCGGTTTCGCGCCCCGGCGCGGGCCGCCCCTTCAGTCCTGCGCGCCGTGCGCGACGGCGGTGAACGGCAGTCGCGCTTGCTCCCGGGACGCCGCACGACGCCGCGTCGCATTGACTCAAATCAAGTTTCGAGCATCGTTCCGGGAAGGCTTGTGCGGCGCAACCATGCGGCCGGCAGCGTGGAAAACGTGATCCGAATCTTTCCAATCCGCGCGTCCTGAAGCACAATCGCAGCCGTATCGTTCCAACGAGGAGGGGGTTCGATGAAGCGCGCAGGATTTCTGGCCGTTGCGGCCGCCGGCATCTGCTCGACGTTCCTGCTTTCGTCGGCGCAGGCCCAGCAGGTCATCAACCTCAAGATCGCCAATTTCTTCCCGCCGCAGGCCAAGCAGGCGAAGATCACCCAGGAGTTCGGCGAGGAGCTCAAGCGCCGCTCCGGCGGGCGCATCAAGGTGCAGCACTACGCCGGCGGGTCGCTGCTCACCGGACCCAACATGTTCAAGGGCGTCGAGTCCGGGGTCGCCGACATCGGCTACACGCACGTGTACTACACGCCCGGGCGCATGCCGGTGAGCGAGGGCATCGGGCTGCCGATCGGCATTCCCACCGGCTGGGTCGGCGCGCACGTCGGCAACGACTTCTACCAGCGCGTGAAGCCCAAGGAGTTCGACAGCGTGCGGGTGCTCGCGCTGCACGGCAACACCCCGAACATGGTGATCTCCAACCGGCCGGTGGCGAAGCTCGAGGACATGAAGGGGCTCACCATCCGCGCGCCCGGCCTGCAGGGCGACATCGTGAAGGCGCTCGGCGCGACGCCCACGCCCACGCCGATGATCGAGGTCTACGATTCGATCGCGAAGGGCGTCAACGAGGCCGTCTGGGCGCCGTACGAGACGCTCAAGACCTTCCGCTTCGCCGAGGTGGCGAAGAACGTGACGCTCGTCTGGCAGATCGGCTCCGCGTTCCCGTTCTACCTGGCGATGAACAAGCGCAGCTACGATTCGCTGCCGGCCGACCTGAAGCCGCTGGTCGACGCGATGAGCGGCGAGTACCAGGAGCGCTTCGCCCTGATGTGGAACGAGATCGACCTCGAGGGTCGCGCGTTCGCGATCGAGAAGGGGGTGAAGTTCATCGACCTGCCCGAGGCGGAGGCGGCGCGCTGGCAGAAGGCGGTGGATCCGGTGATCGACCAGTGGGTGAAGCAGATCGCCACCAAGGGCTACACGGAAGCCGAGGCGAGGGGCTGGATCGCCTTCCTGCGGGAGCGCATCAAGTACTGGACCGCCAAGCAGATCGAGTACCGGATTCCGTCCGCGACCGGGCCTGCCGAGGTGCGGCCCGAGGCGTTGGCGAAGTAGGGCAGACGGCAGGGACCTGCCCGGCTGCGACCGTCGGGCAGGTCTTTTTTTGCCCATGCTCGAGCGCTTCGACCGCTTCAACCGCCGGCTGAGCGACTGGGCGGCGTCGCTCGGCTTCGCCGCGCTGGTGTTCATGGTCGTCCTGACCTGCGTCGACGTGGTGGGCGCGAAGCTCTTCCTCATGCCGGTGCCCGGCTCGCTCGACATGATGCAGCTCGCCCAGCTCCTCGCGGTCACGCTCGCGGCGGGCATGACGTTCATCCAGCGCCGGCACGTGGCGGTGGAGTTCTTCGTGCACATGCTGCCGCAGCGCCTGCGGCGCGCGATCGCCTTCGTCGTCACGCTGCTCTGCCTCGCGCTCTTCGTGACGGTCGTCTGGCGCCTGGTCGTCTACGGAATGGACGTGCAGGCCGGCAACGAGGTGACGCCGACCGCGAAGATCGGGATCGCGCCCTTCGCGTACGCCGCGTCCGCGGCGCTCGTGCCGGTCTGCCTCGCGCTGCTGCACGACCTCGCCTGCCTGCTGCAAGGGAAGCTGCCCGATGAGCCCTGAGACCGCGGGCCTGGTCGGCATCTGCGCGCTGCTGGCGCTGTTCCTGCTCAAGGTACCGATCGCGTTCTCCATGGCGCTGGTTGGGTTCGCCGGATTCGCCTATCTCTCGGGCATCGATCCGGCCCTCGCCGTACTGACGCAGGACTACTTCGACACCTTCAGCTCCTACCCGCTCTCGGTGATCCCGATGTTCATTCTCATGGGATCGTTCGCCTTTGCATCCGGCATCAGCGAGCGGCTGTTCGCAGCGGCCTATGCGTGGGCGGGCGGGATCCGCGGCGGCCTCACCATCGCCACCGTGCTCGCCTGCGCCGGCTTCGCCGCCATCTGCGGCTCGACCGCGGCGACCGCCGCGACGATGGGCAAGATCGCGCTGCCCGAGATGAAGCGCTACGGGTACAACGACCGGCTGGCGACCGGAACGGTGGCCTCGGCCGGTACGCTCGGCGTGCTCATCCCGCCGAGCACGGTGTTCATCGTCTACGCCATCCTGACCGAGGAATCGATCGGCAAGCTGTTCATCGCCGGCATCATTCCCGGCATCCTCCTCAGCCTCTTCTTCGTCGCCACCGTCGCCATCCTGTGCGCGCGCAACCCGCAGCTCGGCCCCCCGGGGCCGAAGACGACGTGGGTGGAGAAGGTGAAGGCCATCAAGGGCATCGGCGAGGCGCTGATTCTCTTCGCGCTCGCGATCGGCGGCCTCATGCTCGGCTGGTTCAGCCCGACCCAGGGCGGCGCCATCGGCGCGGGCGGCGCGCTGCTGATCGGCGTGCTGCGCCGGAAGATCACCTGGAAGGGCTTCGTGCAGGCAGGGAAGGACGGCCTGCTCACGAGCTGCATGGTGCTCTTCATCATCGCCGGCGCGATCGTCTTCGGCCACTTCATGGCGGTCGCGCGCATCCCGGTGCTGCTCGCCGACTGGGTGGGCGGGCTGCCGATCCACCGCATGGCGATCATGGGGGTGATCATCCTCATCTACTTCCTCGGCGGCTTCTTCATGGACTCGATGGCGCTCATCGTGGTCACGCTGCCGATCTTCTATCCGGTCGTGCGCAAGCTCGGCTTCGACCCGATCTGGTTCGGCGTCATGATCGTGCTGCTCTGCGAGATGGGCGTGATCACGCCGCCGGTGGGCGTCAACGTGTTCGTCATCAAGGGCATCGCGCCCGAGGTGCCGCTCGGCGAGATCTTCAAGGGGATCTTTCCCTTCCTCTACGCGCTCATCCTGATGGCGATCGTCATCATGATCGTGCCGGAAATAGCCACCTGGCTCCCGAGCCTCGTCAAGTAGCGCCCCGCGCGGCGCGGCCCGTCTCGGTGCTCACGGAGCCGGATGGACTGCTGCAGTCGCGGCCGCGCGCGGGTATTCTCGGCGCAACCCCGTAGCACGAGGAGTCTCCCGATGACCGGCACTCGCCCCAGCATCGCCGACAAGCGGCGCGTCTTCCGGCAGCTGCACGAGGCCGGGTGCTTCGTCATTCCGAACCCCTGGGACGTCGGCAGCGCGCTGTTCCTCCAGACCCTGGGCTTCAAGGCGCTCGCCACCACCAGCTCGGGCTTCGCCTGGTCGCGCGGCCGGCCCGACGGCGGCATCGCGCGCGACACGGCCGTCGCGCACCTCCGCGACATGGTCGCGGCGACCGACCTGCCGGTGAACGCCGACTTCGAGCGCGGCTTCGCGCCCGACGCGGCCGGCGTGGGGCTGAGCGTGCGCCTCGCGGTCGAGAGCGGGGTGGCCGGGCTGTCGATCGAGGATGCGACCGGCGACGCGGCGCAGCCGCTCTACGACCTGGACACCGCCGTGGCGCGGATGCGGGCGGCGCGCAGGGCGATCGACGAAGCGGGGGGCGACACGCTGCTCGTCGGGCGCGCCGAGTGCTTTCTCGTCGGCCGGCCCGATCTCGACGAGACGATCCGCCGGCTCCGGGCCTACGCGCAGGCCGGCGCCGACTGCCTCTACGCGCCGGGAATCCGCACGCCCGAGCAGATCCGGGCCGTCGTCTCCGCCGTCGCGCCGAAGCCGTTCAACCTGCTGGTGGGCTGGGCGAGCGAGCTCACCGTGCCGCAGATCGCCGCGCTCGGCGTGCGGCGCATCAGCGTCGGCGGCGCGCTCGCGCGCGCCGCGTGGGGCGGATTCATGCGCGCGGCCCGGTTGATCGCGGAGGAGGGCCGGTTCGACGGATTCGCCGACGCCGCCCCCGGCAAGGAGCTCAACGCGCTCTTTCGCACCTGAGCGGCGCGCGCGGGGTCCCGCGCGCCCGTCCGGGTTTCAGCCCGCCCGCGCGGCGCCGGTGAGCCGGAGCGCGGCCCAACCCGCCCACAGCGTCGCGACGATCATCGCCGCGCCGCCGAGAAACACCAGCGCCGGCGGCAGCCCGAAGAGCGCGTGCAGCAGCACGCCGATCGGCATGAGCAGGCCCGCGAGCGCGAGCCGGGAGATCCAGCGCGCTGCGCCGGCCGGCACCGGCAGCTTGAGCAGCAGCAGGCCGATGGCGACGTTGATGATGCCGAAGAGCGCGCCGTGCGCATGCGCGACGCGAATCTCGAAGTGCGTGCCGGCGGCGTACTCGGCGATCCACTTCTCCCGGCCCGGCGCGAGGTCGTGCATGTAGCCGAGGAAGAAGCCGATCGCCATGAACAGCCCGAGGAAGAGAAATCCCCATCCGACGTTCTTGCGCCCTTCCATGTGCGTCTCCCGGATTCAGGTAGCCGCATGGTAAGTCACCGCGCGTGAATTCCAAAACCTGCTCGCCGGGCGGGATTGCGCCGCCCGCTCGGCGGGCGACGTCCGGAACGGCGCTCGGCGGTGGCGGCCCGGGCGCGAACGCCAGCCCGCGACGCGCACGTCGGATGGTGCACGCCCCGGCGCGTCTCGCGGCGCGCTGCGGCCGTTGCGCGCCTACTCGCGCCGCCGGTTGTGCAGGGCGAGGCGGCCCAGCACGCGCAGCACGACCAGGGCGATCACGGTGACCCCGGTCGCGACGATCAGCTGACCCAGGGCCACGGTGACGCCGACGGCCGCGGCCATCCAGATCGTGGCGGCGGTGGTGAGCCCGCCGATGCGCTCGCCGTCGCCGCCCCGGAAGATGGTGCCCGCGCCGAGGAAGCTCACCCCGGTCACGATCGCTGCCGCCACGCGCAGCGGGTCGACCTCCACCACGCCGCTCGCGTGGAGGTAGGCCGGCGCCGCCGCGGCGACTGCCATGAACAGCGCCGCCGCGCCGGCGACCAGCGTGTGCGTGCGGAAGCCGGCCGGCTTGTTCGCCAGCTCGCGCTCGAACCCGATCAGCCCGCCGAGGGCCATCGCCAGGATCAGCTGGCCGATGATCGTGAGCTGCGTCGGCCAGTCGGGCTCGATCAGCAACGGTCGATCCTCTCCCGGCCCGCGGAGCGGCGCCGCGGCGGCGCGAGCGCCGGCGCGGGGCCTCGCCTCCCGGGGCCGTTCAGGGCTGCGCCGGCCAGACGAACACCGTGCGTGCCGACGCGTGCTCGGCGACGTGCACCTGCCTCTGGAGCGTGCGGCCCTCGAAGGTGGCTTTCACCGTGTACTCGCCCGACGGGAGCCGGGCGAGGAGGAACGGCCCCTCGGCGGTCACGTCGAGCAGGTCGCGTCCCCGCCGGTCGCTGACCTTCACTGCGACGTTCGCGAGATACTCGTCGTGCGGCGCGGCCTTGCGCACGAACTCGAGCGCGAGCGGAAAGCGCGGTGCCGCCTGCAGGATCGACTCGGATTCGAGCTGGCCGACGCCGCCGGTCAGGTACGCGACCTCACCCTGGTGCCTGATCGCCGGCAGGGCGGCGACGGCGCTGCCCGCGCCGAGCGCGAGGGCGACGGCGGCGAGGGTCTTGAGCTTGGATGCTTTCATGTGAGGACTCCTTTCGGTTGCCTGGAGCGCCGGTTCAGCCCACGGTGACCGGGACGTAGAGCTGGGCATCGCCGTGCTCGATCAGGAGCGCGATCGTCTTGCCCGACTTGCCGATCATGCGGCGCAGCTCGGCCGCGCTCGTCACCGGCTGGCCGTTCACCGCGAGGATGACGTCGCCCGCCTCGATGCCGGCGCGCGCCGCCGGACCGCTCGCTTCCTCGACCAGCAGGCCGTTCCTGCCGCCGTTCTGTTCGCGCTCGGCGGCGGTGAGCGGACGCACCGCGACGCCGAGCCGGCCGTGGCCCTCGGCGCCGGCGCCCGAGGCCGCGGCCACTTGCGCGTTCTTCGCCTCGCCGATCACCGCGGTGAGGTCCCGGGTGCTGCCGTGACGCCAGACGACGAGATTCGCGCGCGTGCCGGGCGCGGTCTCGGCGATGCGACGCGCGAGCTCGCCGGCGTGCTCGACAGGGTGCCCGTCGACCTCGAGGATGACGTCGCCCGACTCGAGTCCGGCGCGCTCGGCGGGGCTGCCCTTCTCGACCGAGCTCACCAGCGCGCCGGTCGCGCTCTTCATGCCGAACGAGTCGGCGAGCGGCTGGCTCATCTCCTGGGTGGTGACGCCGAGCCGGCCGCGGATGACGCGGCCGTGGGCGATGAGCTGCCGCTCGACGTCGAGCGCCACGTCGATCGGGATGGCGAAGGAGATGCCCTGGTAGCCGCCCGAGCGGGTGAAGATCTGCGAGTTGATTCCGATCACCTCGCCCGCCAGGTTGAACAGCGGCCCGCCCGAGTTGCCGGGGTTGACCGCGACGTCGGTCTGGATGAACGGCACGTAGTCCGAGTCGGGCAGCGCCCGCCCGGTGGCGCTGACGACGCCGGCGGTCACGGTGTTCTCGAGGCCGAACGGCGAGCCGATCGCCACCACCCACTCGCCGGGCTTGACCGCCTTCGGGTCGCCGAGCTTGACGGCCGGCAGGTCCCGCGCGTCGATCTTCAGGAGCGCGACGTCGGTGCGCTGGTCGGCGCCCACGACCCTGGCCTTGAACTCGCGCCGGTCGGAGAGCTTCACCGTCACATCGGTCGCGTTGGCGACCACGTGCGCATTGGTGAGGATGTAGCCGTCCGGGCTGACGATGAAGCCCGAGCCCATCCCGTGCACCGGGACGTCGCCTCGCGGCTGCGGCAGCGCGAAGCGCCGGAAGAACTGGAAGAAGGGGTCGTCCTCGTCGAACGGGAGCTGCGGCACCGCCTGCGCCGCCGCGACCTTCTCGTCGACGGTGATGTTCACCACCGCCGCCCCGTAGCGCGCCACGAGCTGCGAGAAATCGGGCAGCTGCGCGAGCGGGACCGCCGTCGCGCGCGGGCCCGCGGGGGCCGCGCGCGCGGCCACGTCCGCGTGCGCGGTGCTGATCACGCCGGGCAAGGTCGTGCCGGCGCCGAGGGCGGCGACGGCTGCGGCGAGGAAGACGGAGGCTGTGCGTCGCATGGCTGGACTCCTCTTGCAGGTTGCGGGAGCGCGAATGCCGATCCCTCGCGCGAGGCTACGCCCGGCGCCTTAAGCCACCCTTAAGAGGGCGCGCGCCGCGGCACCGGCGCAAGGCCCCGCGGTCATTCGACCGCAGGCGGCGTCGCGAAGCTGTGGTAGGGCGCGGGCGACGGCAGCGTCCACTCCAGCCCTGCGGCCCCATCCCAGGGACGGGCGGGCGCGCGCGGGCCGCGGCGCAGGCTCCGCACCAGCAGGTAGACGAACAGCAGCTGCGAGAGGCCGAAGCCCGCGGCCCCGATGCTGGCGAGCGCGTTGAATTCGGCGAACTGCAGCGCGTAGTCGGGAATGCGCCGCGGCATCCCGGCCAGCCCGAGAAAGTGCATCGGGAAAAAGGCCACGTTGAAGAAGACGAACGACAGCCAGAAGTGCAGCTTGCCGAGGCGCTCGTCGTAGAGACGCCCGGACCACTTCGGCAGCCAGTAGTAGACCCCGGCGAAGATCGAGAAGAGCGACCCGGCGACCAGCACGTAATGGAAGTGCGCCACGACGTAGTAGGTGTCCTGCAGCTGGATGTCGACCGGGACCAGCGCGAGCACCAGGCCGCTGAACCCGCCGACGGTGAAGAGGAAGATGAAGCCGCAGGCGAACAGCATCGGCGTCTCGAAGGTGAGCGTGCCGCGCCACATCGTGGCGACCCAGTTGAAGACCTTCACCCCGGTCGGGATCGCCACCAGCATCGTGGCGTACATGAAGAAGAGCTGGCCCTCCACCGGCATGCCGACGGTGAACATGTGGTGCGCCCAGACCATGCAGGAGATGATCGCGATCGCCGCAGTCGCGTACACCATCGAGACGTAGCCGAACAGCGGCTTGCGCGCGAACGCCGGAATCACGTTCGAGATCACCCCGAACCCGGGCAGGGCCATGATGTACACCTCGGGGTGCCCGAAGAACCAGAAGACGTGCTGGAACAGCACCGGGTCGCCGCCGCCGGCCGCGTTGAAGAACGAGGTGCCGAAGTGGCGATCGAAGAGCAGCATCGTCACCGCCCCGGCCAGCACCGGCATCGCGACCACCAGCAGGTAGGCCGTGATGAGCCAGGTCCAGCAGAACATCGGCAGCCGCATCAGCGTCATGCCCGGCGCGCGCATGTTGAGGATCGTGGTGATGATGTTGATCGCGCCGAGGATCGAGGAGAGGCCCATCAGGTGGATCGCGAGGATCGCCATGTCCATGCCGAAGCCGAACTCGACCGAGAGCGGCGGGTAGATCGTCCAGCCCGTGCCGGGCGCGCCGCCGGGCGCGAACAGCGATCCGACCAGCAGCAGCATCGCCGGCGGGAGCAGCCAGAAGCTCCAGTTGTTCAGGCGCGCGAAGGCCATGTCGGGCGCGCCGATCATCAGCGGGATCTGCCAGTTGGCCAGGCCGACGAACGCCGGCATGATCACGCCGAAGATCATCACCAGCCCGTGGAGCGTCGTGAGCTGGTTGAAGAACTCCGGCCGCACGAGCTGCAGCCCGGGCTCGAACAGCTCGGCGCGGATCAGCAGCGCGAAGCTCCCGCCCACCATGAACATCGTCAGGCTCAGCGCCAGGTAGAGCGTGCCGATGTCCTTGTGGTTGGTGGTGACCACCCAGCGCCACAGGCCGCGGTGGGGGCCGTGGAGCGCGTCCTGGGGCGAGGCGTGGGTGAGCGCGGTCACGAGGATCGACGGGTCGGCGGCGGTCGGAGCGCTGCGGGCGTTCCCGCCGGCGCGCTCCGGACCGGTCTGCGCCGTGCGCAGCAATGCCCGTGCCAACGGGCGGCGGCGCTGATTTCCGGAGGGAATCGGACGCGCGCCGCGACCCCGTTGGCGGATTTGAGCCGGCGCTACGACGACGACGGGCTGATTTGCGCCCTGCGCGCGGCCGGGGAACACGCGTCGCCAGCGCTCGGTCGCCGGACTCCGGTGCCGCCCCGGCGAATGACTTTCGGCACTGTCGCCGGCGCCGGCATGGCGTTAGCGTGACCTCGCTCCGTGTGGAGCGATTCGAGAACGTGGAGAAGCCGCAATGAACGCACTCAAGCTGATCGTCCTGCTCACCTTTGCCGCGAGCGCGGCCGCCGCGGTCGCCGCCCCCGGGTACGGGGCCGCACGGACCGAGGAACCGATGCCTGCGGCCACCTGGAGCCAGCGCTGGCACGCGGGCACCACCTGGGTGGTCCAGGACGAGACGGCGAAGCACCAGCTCGACGAGCGGGGTTTCCCGCAGTACACCGAATGAGGGCGGACCGCGGAGGCCGCCCCCCCGGGCGGCTTCCGCGGGCCCGGCGCGCGCACGGTCGTGCCGCGGGACGAATGGAGGGATGCCGCATGAACCCGGTCGACAGGATTCACCTCGATCTCTTTCTCGCCGAGCTCGCGCACGCGCGAGTGGCCACCAAGGATCGCCGCGCCGAGGAGGCGATACTGCGCGCGCTGCGCAGTCAGCCCGACGCGTGTTACCTCCTCGTGCAGCGGGTCCTGCAGCTCGAGAGCGCGCTGTGCGCGCTCGGCTCGAGGATCCGCCGCGCGGAGCAGGCCGGCCCCGCCGCGCCCGCGGGGGCGGGTGCGGCGCCGGCGCGCGCCGGGGCGCGGCGCCCGGTCAATCCCTGGTGGAGCGAGCCCGTCGCCGCGTTCATCGGCACCGCTTTTCTCCTGCGCAGCGTCGAGTACCTGTTCGGCGATGCCGGGCGCGGCGGGCCGCAAGTCGCTCCGTCTCCCTGAGGGCGGCTGCGCGCGCGCTAGCGGCCGCGCACCGCCTTCACCGCGAGCTCCGTCCGGGTGCGCGCGTGGAGCTTCGCCATGATCCGGCTGACGTGATTCTTCACCGTGCCTTCGGCGAGCAGGACGATGCGCGCGATCTCGCGGTTGCTCCGGCCCTCCGCGATCAGCGTCAGGATCCGCTCCTCGCGCGCGGTCAGGGTCTCCGGTGCGGGCGGGGCGCCCTTGCGCGCCGGCGCGCCGGAGGGCAGGCGCCGGAGCTGCTCGATCACCATGCGCGCGATCGGCGGCGCGAGCCGCGACTCGCCGCGCTGCGCCGCGCGGACGGTGTCGAGCACTTCGGGCTCGGGCGCGCCCTTCAGCAGGTAGGCCACTGCGCCGGCGCGGAACGCCTCGAACACCAGGTCGTCGGCGGCGTAGGCGGTGAGCACCACGACCCGGGTCCCGGGCAGCTCGCCGGCGATCCGCCGGGTGGCGGCGACGCCGTCGACCCGCGGCATCTGCAGGTCCATCAGCACGACGTCGGGCCGTAGCCCGCGCGCGGCGCTCACCGCCTCCTCCCCGTCCGCGGCCTGGCCGATCACCTCGATCTCCTCCGCCGTGCCGAGGAGCTCCGCGAGGGCGTGACGGATCAGCGGCTGGTCGTCGACGACCAGGACCCGGATGCGGCCTCGTGCGCCCATCGGCGGACCCGGATGCGGCTCAGGGCGATTGCCGGCGCCGCGCGCCGCTCACCTGCCCGATATCGGGGTCGCGGGTCCGGCCGCAGGCGCCGCGGCGAGCGCGCATCCCCGGCGCGGACTCACTGCTTCACCGCCCCGACGGTGAAGCCGGCGACGAAGCGGTCGATGAACAGGGTGAACAGCGCGGCGATCGGCAGGCTGACGATCAGGCAGGCGGCCATGATCGCGCCCCAGAAGTAGACGTCGCCGCGCACGAGGAAGGTCGGCACGCCCACCGCGACGGTGTACGCCGACGAGGAGGTGATGAAGGTGAGCCCGTAGACGAACTCCTGCATCACCAGGGTGAGCGTGAAGATCACCGTCGCCAGGACCCCGGAGATCGCCACCGGCACCGCGACCCGCACGAAGGCGCCGAGGCGCGAGAGCCCGTCGATCATCGCCGCCTCCTCCAGCTCGGGCGGGATCGCCTTGAAGAAACCCATCAGCAGCCAGGTGCAGAACGGCACGGTGAAGCTCGGGTAGACCAGCACCAGCGACCACAGCGAATCCTGCAGCCCGAGCACGGCGATGATGCGCGCGAACGGGATGAAGAGGATCGTCGGGGGAACGAGGTAGGTGAGGAAGATGCCGATCGCGAGCCGGTGGCCGCCGCGCCCGGCGAGGCGCGCGAGGGCATAGCCCGCCGGGACCGCGAGGACGAGCGTTATGGCGACCACAGCGACGCCCACCGCGAGCGTGTTGAGCAGCCACTGCCCGAACTGCGTCTCGACGAAGAGCTGCCGCACGTGCGCGAGCGTGGGCGGGGCGTTGAAGACGAGCGGGTTGTGGCTGACCTCGATCAGGTCGGTGGTCGACTTGAACGCGGTGATCAGCATCCAGTAGAACGGAAAGGCGCAGAACGCGACGAACGCCGCGAGCAGCGCAAAGCGCCCGCCGGCCGCCAGCGGGCGGCGCAGGCGGCGCGCCGCGCGCATCAGACGACCTCCGCCCGGCGCGCGAGCGTGAGCGCGCCGATCGCGACCGCGGCGAGCACCGGAAAGAGGAAGAGCGCGATCGCCGCTCCGCCGGCGAGGTCGCCGCCCTGCACGCCGGTGAAGAAGGCGAGGCTCGCGAGCACCTGGGTGGTGTCGTACGGCCCGCCGCGCGTGAGCACGAAGATCACGATCATGTCGGTGAACGTGAACACGACGCCGAAGAGCAGCGCCACCAGCATCACCGGCATGAGGAGCGGCAGGTTGATGCGGATGAGATGCCGCCAGAACCCGGCGCCGTCGATCGCCGCCGCGTCGTGGATGTCCTGCGGGATGGCGCTCATCCCGGCGAGGATGATGACGGTGGCCAGCGGCGCGAGGCGCCAGACGTTCACCAGGATGACCGAAGCCATGGCGAGGTGCGGCTGGCCGAGCCAGATCGGCCAGGCGTCCGGCCCGATCAGGTGCAGCGCGCGCGCCACCCAGTCGAGGATGCTGTACACCGGGTCGAAGATCCACAGCCAGCCGATCGCGCCGAGCGAGATCGGCGCCACCCACGGCAGCAGGATCAGGAAGCGCACCAGCGCGCGGCCCCGGAACGGCCGGTAGAGCGCCATGGCGGCGGCCTTGCCGAGCACCACGACGAGCGCCTGCGAGACGACGGTGAAGACGATGGAGTTGCGCAGCGCCTGCCAGAAGGTCGGGTTCTCGATCGCGCTGCGGAAGTTCTCCAGGCCGACGAAGTGGAAGACGCGGGCGCCGACCGTCGCGTCGCTCACGCTGTAGTAGAGCGCGAGCAGGAACGGGAAGCCGACCAGCAGTCCGATGTAGAGGATGGCGGGCGCGAGCAGGGCGCGCGCGAGGGCCTGCGGATCGTCCCGCCACCGCGGCGCGGCGCGGCGCGGACGGACCCGGTCGAGCGCGATCGCATCCACGGCGAGGCTACTGCGCGCGCCTGCCCGTGCCCGGGTCGAAACGCTTCAGGTCGGTGTCGCGCGCGAAGAGCTGCTGCCGCTCGCCGGCGCGCAGGGCGGCGGCGATGGTCGACGGCCAGCGCACGACCACCGGGTCGTGCGGCCACGGGTCGTCGAGCGTGCCGTACGCCAGCCGGTCGGCGCCCAGGTACTCGACGCGCCCGACGCGGACGGGCAGCGCCGTGATCGGCTCGGCCGCGGCGAAGTGGGTGCGCGGCAGCAGGTGCTCGGGCCGCACCCCGAGCAGCGCGCCGGCGGTGCGGACGAGGTTCATCGGGGGCGAGCCGATGAAGGTCGCCACGAACGTGTCGGCCGGGTCCTCGTAGATCTCGTGCGGGCTGCCGACCTGGCGCAGCGCGCCGCGGTCGAGCACCGCGATGCGGTCGCCGAGCGCCATCGCCTCGACCTGGTCGTGGGTCACGTAGATGGCGGTCGTGCCGACGCGCCGCTGGAACTCGCGCAGCTCCTCGCGCGCGGTGGCGCGCAGCTGGGCGTCGAGGTTCGACAGCGGCTCGTCGAGCAGCAGCACCGTCGGCTCGCGCACGATCGCGCGCACCAGCGCGACGCGCTGGCGCTCGCCGCCCGAGAGCTGCCGCGGCTTGCGCCGGAGCAGGGGCTCCAGGCCGAACGCGGCGGACGCGTCCAGCACGCGGCGCTCGAGCGCGCGCCCGCGCACGCCGCGCGCGCGCAGCGGGAAGGCGATGTTCTCGAACACGGTCAGGTGGGGGTACAGCGCATAGCTCTGGAACACCATCGCCACGTTGCGGCTGCGCGGGGCGAGGTCGGTCACGACGGCGCCGTCGATCAGCACGTCGCCGGAGCTCGGCGTCTCGAGTCCCGCGATCATGCGCAGCAGCGTGCTCTTGCCCGAACCGGAGGGTCCCAGGAGGACGAGGAACTCGCCGTTGCGCACCGCGAGACTCACCGCGGCGACCGCGCTCACCTCGGCGAAGCCCTTGCTGAGGGCGCGCGCCTCGATCTTCGCCGCCGGGTCCGCGTCCGCCCGGGCATCCCCGCGCCGGGGCGCTGGCGCGCTCGCCTCCGCGCGAGGAACGATGCGCGGGCGCTCGGCCGCCCCGGGCGGGGCCTGCCCGGGCGCGATCACACGAAGCCCCGCTCGCGCCACTTCGCGAAGATGCGCTTCGCCTGGACGTCGGCCTCGCGCACCGCCTCCTCGGGCGGGAGCGCGCCGGTCGCCGCCTTGGCGAACATGGTGTTCACCACCCAGGTGTTGAAGATCTCGTCCACCGCGGCGTTCGCGTAGCCCGGGTAGCCGACGTTGGTCGCCCAGCCGAGGACGTCGCCGAGCACCGCGTACTTGTCGTGCGGCTGCGCGCGCGCATCGTTCGCGATCTCCTTCTTCAGGTCGGGCACCGTGGCGGGGAAGCACGGGAAGTTGTAGAACTCGCTCGCGACGAAGCCGGCGCGGAAGTCGCCGATGTAGTCGGCGAGGAAGCGCTTCGCGCCGTCCTGGTTCTCGGCGAACTTCCAGATCACGTAGCAGTCCATGACGTGCTCCAGGCCGATGCGGCGCGCCGGGCCCTGCGCCGCTTTCGCGAGCGCGATCTGGCGCGCGATGGCGAGGTGCTTGTTCTCGGCCTCGCGCGTGATCGAGATGGCGTTGAGCGCCAGCGAGATCTTGCCGGCGATCATCGCGCGGTTGTTCGAGGAGGCGTCCCAGGCGAGCACCTCGGGCGTCATCGCCTCCTGGTACAGGGCGCGCATGAACTTCACCGCGTCGATGGTCTGGCGCGAGTCGAGCGTGACGTTGCCGTGGTCGTCCTGCACCGAGCCGCCGAACGCGTACAGCAGCGCGCGCGTCGCCATCGCGGTGTCGAGCTCGGAGGACAGTCCGATGCCCACCGGGATCTTGTGCTTTTCCTTGATCTTGCGGCCGCCCACGCGGATGTCGTCCCAGGTGGCCGGGAGCATGCCGACGTCGTCCCAGAGGTCGGTGCGGTAGTTGACCGGGTCCGGGACGTAGCTGTCGGAGAAGGCGAAGTACTTCTTCGTCTTCGGGTTGTAGGTGCTGCGCAGCGCGAGCTCGATCGGCTTGCCGTGGTGCCGGCCCACCTCCTCGTACACCTCGCGGTGGTCGATGACCTGCGCCTCGTACGCCGGTGGCGGCGAGAGGAACATGAAGAGGTCGTGCCCCTTCTGCGCCGAGACCTCGGCCGCGGCGCGCGAGTTGAGGGCCGCGATGCCGACGTGGTCGACGATCACCTCGGTGTCGTGCTTGCGCCCCCACTCCTTCACGTAGGTGCCGTCGAACCACTTGTCGTAGGCGGGGACGAAGTGGTTCCACTGCAGGATCTTCAGCGTCTTCGCGGCGGCGCGGGCGCGCCGCGGCGCGATCCACGGACCGGCCGCGGCGGCAGCGGCGAGCGCTCCGGTCGTCCGGATGAAGCGGCGCCGCGAGACCGCGCGCTCGCTCGGCGGCTCGCTCGGTTGGACAGGGATTGCGGGTTGCAGTTTCGGATCGGTCATGGCGCTCCTCCTTTCGGTGGCGGACCTGTCCAGCGCGAGGCAACGCGCGTGCCAGTGCAGAAGTCGTTGATCCCGCGCGGCCTTCGCACCGGCCGCGGGTCGGTCCGGCGCATTTCGGCCGCGGCGCGTCGGCCCGGACGGAGGATTTCGGCCACGGCGGGATTGCGGCCGATGGCAGCCCGATGCGGGCCGCGCCCGCCAGGCGAACGCCTCTCAGTGCTTCCCGCTCGCCCCGACGATGAGGCCGAGGACCTCGGCCGGACGCTCGACCTCGATGACGAGCTCCTCGTACGGCTCTCCCGCCAGACCGATCACGAGCGCGTGTTCGGGATCGGCGACGTCCCAGAACACCCGCTCGCCGTCGCGCGTGAGCGTTCCCGGCGCCGGCAGCCGCCGGGCGCCGCCGGGCAGACGGCGCAGGTCCTTCAGCCACGCGCGCACGAGCTCGGGCTCGACCCGGACGCTGCGCACGCGCTCGAGCGGAATCTCCATGTGGCTCTGGAGCACCCACAGCTTGCGCAGTCCCTGCAGCTCCAGGCGCAGCCTGCCGCCGGCGATCGATGCGCGCACCATGGTCAGCGCCTCGCCGCGAGCGTGCGGAAGCGGCGGCGGGCGCGCGGGCTCGGGTTCACGATCGTGCCTCCTGCATCGGGCGAGACGGGTGCCCCGCTTCTTTGCAACGCGCGTGCCACGTCGCCAACCGCTTGAGCGGGAACGAGGAGTGCGTTTCCCCGGCGCCCGGCAAGGATGTTTTCGGCCGGCGCCGCGGTTCCTCTCGGCCGCGCGGATCAGCCGGCGAGCGCGAGCGCCGCGGAGCAGGCGACCGCGGCCGCCATCGCCGCCGTCGCCAGCCAGCCGACGACGCGCAGCCGGGGGGAGATCGCGAACGCGCCCATGACCGCGCGATCGGACGCGAGCCGCATCACCACGATCATGATCGGGACGGAGACCACCGCATTCACGACCGCGCTCCAGACGAGCGCCTTGATCGGATTGACGTCGGCGAAGTCGAGCGCGACGCCTCCGAGCAGCGCCGCCCCGAGCACGCCGTAGAAGCCCCTGGCCTCGCGCAGCTTGAAGCGCAGGCCCGCCCGCCAGGCGCGGCTCTCGGCGACGGCGTAGGCGACCGACCCCGCGAGCACCGGTACCGCGAGGAGGCCGGTGCCGATGATCCCGGCGGCGAAGAGCGCGAATGCGAGCGGACCCGCGACCGGACGCAGCGCCGCCGCGGCAGCGGCCGAAGAGCCGAGCTCGGTCGCGCCGGCGGCGTGCAGGGTGGCCGCCGCGGCGACCATGATGCAGAGCGCGATCAGGCACGAGAACGCCATGCCGAGGACGGTGTCGAGGCGGATGCGGGCGAGCTCGACGCGCGCGCGCCGGGTGCCGGGGCGCAGCCCTTCGCCGCGCGCGTTCTCGCTCTCCTGCGCCGCCTGCCAGAAGAAGAGGTACGGGCTGATCGTCGTGCCGAGGATCGCGGCGACCATCTGCGCGTACTCCCGGTCCCAGCGCCACGCCGGGACGGCGAGCGACCCGGCGACGGTCCCCCAGGGCACGTGGACCACCATCAGCACGCCGGCGTACGCGAGCAGCGACACCGTGAGCCACTTGAGCACGCGCACGTAGCGCCGGTAGCTCGCGAACACCTGGAGCAGGAGCGTGAATACGCCGAACGCCACGGCGTACACCTGGCTCGGGCCGCCCGCGACGAGCTGCAGCGCGTCGGCCATCGCCGCGAGGTCGGCGGCGATGTTGCAGGTGTTGGCCACCGCGAGCAGCGCCACCATCGCGTCCACCGCGCGCGGCGGATAGGACGCGCGCAGGTTCGCGGCGATGCCGCGACCGGTGGCGCGGCCGATCCGCGCCGCGATCGTCTGCATCGCCACCAGCAGCGGGAACGCGAGCGGCAGCGTCCAGAGCATCGTGTAGCCGAACGCCGCCCCCGCCTGCGAGTAGGTCGCGATGCCGCTCGGGTCGTCGTCGGCCGCGCCGGTGATGAGGCCGGGCCCGAGCCGCGCGAGCCAGCGCGGGCGGCGCAGGAGGGGGCGCCGGCGCCCGCGCCGGAGTGATCCGGGTGCGGGATCCGGCGCGTCGAGGACGAAGCCCGGCGTCCCGGCGGCACCAGCCGCGCCGGGCCGCTCCTGCGCGGGGGGCCGATCGCCCCCGCGGGAAAAGGCGGCGAGCGCCCATGCGAGCAGCCGCGGACGCGGGCGGTTCGGATGCATACGTTGGAGCGGTGGCGTCTTTCGCCGCAGCGCTTCAATCTCCGTGAGCGGCGCCGCAAGTCTACCGGGGCGCCTTGCCGTTCAGGCGGGAAGGAGGCAGCGGTGGCGCCGCGCCTGGATCGCGGTGCAGAATGCTCCGGTGGCGGCCTGGGTTCGTGAAGCGCGACGCTGCGCTCGGGTCGCCCCGGGTGCTCGTCGCGGCTGCGACCTGCGGCGCATTGCGAAAGGACTCGAAGCGATGCTCAAGACCGTGCTCTCCCTGCTCTCCGCGCTCTGCCTGGCGCTGCCCGCATCCGCCCAGGAGGCCTATCCGTCCCGGGTGGTGAAGTTCGTGGTGCCGTTTCCGCCCGGCGGACCGCTGGATGTCCCGGCGCGCTTCATCGCGCAGAAGCTCGGCCAGCACTGGGGTCGGCCGGTGGTGGTGGAGAACCAGTCGGGCGCGTCGGGATCGATCGGCGCGAACGCCGTGGCGCGCGCCGAGCCCGACGGCCACACGCTGCTCGTGACCGTGGACATCCCGATCACGATGTTCCCCGCCGTCGCGAAGCAGCTCCCCTACGATCCGCAGGCGGGCTTCCGGCCGATCGGCCTGTACACGCGCTTTCAGAACGGGCTGTTCGTGAATCCCGCGGTCCCGGCCGCGACGACCGCGGAGCTCGTGCAGCTCGCGCGGAAGCAGCCGGGCAAGCTCACGTTCTCCTCCGCCGGCGTGGCGACGCCCGCGCACTTCGCCGGGGAGCTCTTCAAGGTGAGCGCGGGCGTCGATCTCACCCACGTGCCCTACAAGGGCGCGGCGCCGGCCATGGCCGCGGCGCTCGCGGGGGAAGTGGACATGATGTTCGGCCCCACGACGCAGGGCGCCCCGCACGCGCGCTCCGGCAAGCTCCGGGCGCTCGGCGTGACCGGTCCCCGCCCCTCGGCGGTCCTGCCCGGCGTGCAGCCGTTCAAGGACCAGGGTTTCACCGGCCTCGTGCTGGAGAACTGGTTCGGCGTGTTCGCGCCCGCGCAGACGCCCGACGCCGTCGCGGCGGCGATCGGCGCGGGGTGGAAGCAGGTAATGGGCGACCCGGAAGTGCGCGAGAAGATGATCGCCATGGACCTCGAGCCGGTGTGGGAGGGGCCCGACGCGCTGCGCCGGGCGGTGGCGGCCGACCTGACGCGCTGGCGCGATCTCGCCCGGCGCGCCGGCATCACCTCGCCCAACTAGCCTGCGCGACGCCGGCCGCGCCGGGCGCTCCCCGGCGCGGCCGCTGCGCCCGGTCAATGGTCACAATGATTATTCAAGTAATCGATTGAATATATGAGCGCAGCTTGACTTGAGTCAATGCGTGCCGCGCGCGGCGGGCGTCCACTGCTTCCATGAAGCGCCGAACCGTGGCCGCAGCGGCCGTCGCGCTGGTGGCGCTGGCGGCGTTCCTCGGGTGGCGCTTCCTGCGGCCGATGAACATCTTCGTCGTCTCGGCGGCGTTCGAGCGGCCGGTCGACACCGGCGGCTTCGCCCGGTCGGCGGGCGCGCTGCGCGCCGCCGCGTGCGGCGAGTGCCACGCGCGCCAGTTCGCGGACTGGCAGACCACGATGCACGCCGCCGCGTGGACCGATCCGTACTACCAGAGGGACTGGGTCTTCGAGGGCAGCCGCCAGGTCTGCAACAACTGCCACACGCCGCTCGACCGCCAGCAGGACGCGCGGGTGCTCGGGTTCCGCGACCGCGACAAGTGGCAGCCGGTGCTCGCGTCCAACCCGGACTTCGACCGCGCCCTGCAGCAGGAGGGCGTGACCTGCCTGGGCTGCCACCTGCGCGACGGCGTCATCCAGGGACCGCGCGGGAGCGCCGTCGCGCCGCACCCGGTCGCCAGGTTCGCCGACCCGAACGAGCTCTGCCTGCGCTGCCACGTGGTGCAGGGCGAGCGCTGGGACACCTTCTACCGCCTGCCGCCGTGCGGCACGGTGGCGGAGATCGCCGGAGGCGGCGCGCAGGACGCGGCGCGCAGCGGGGAGTACCGCGTGCGCGACGCGGGCGCGCTCGGGTGCGTGCAGTGCCACATGCCGGCCGCGGCGGACGGCGCGCGCCGCCACGCGTGGCGCGGCGGTCACGATCGGGAGACCGTGCGCGCCGCGCTCGACGCGCAGCTGTCGATCGAGGGGGAGAGCGCGACGCTCGTGCTCCGCAACGCGGGGGCCGGCCACTTCCTGCCCACCGGAACCCCGGACCGGCACCTGACGGTGCGCCTGCGCGCGCTCGACGCGAGCGGCGGGGTGCTGCGCGAGTCGCACCACACGCTCGCCCGCGCCATCATGTGGCGGCCGTTCATCGTGGACCTGCGGGACACGCGCCTGCGGGCCGATGCGCCGCAGCGCTTCACGCTCGACC